>CAOKPU010000034.1 GCA_948470755.1 uncultured Lachnospiraceae bacterium
GAATTGCATCCGTAGGGATGCAGGATGAATATATCAAGGGGGAAGAGAGGAGTTATACCATTATTGCATTCCCGGTTCCAGCCATCGGCGGAAAATATAAGGAGATTTTTGAAGAGACGGTCAGGATCAATACATTGGATTATACATGCTACCGGGATATCCAGCAGATAATGATCGATGTTTTGGATCAGGCCGATTATATTACGGTAAAAGGTATGAGGGGAAACCGGACGGATTTAAAGATTATGCTTCATAAGCTTAATGACCCGGAAAAGGAAACCAATTTTGAAAATTGTGTGGCAGATGTAAATATCCCGGTGGGGGAAGTTTTTACATCCCCCCGGTTAACGGGTACGGAAGGGAGGCTGCATGTAAGCCGTGTGTTTTTAAATGGGTTTGAATATAAAGACTTGGAGATTAATTTTAAAGACGGGATGATAAGCGGTTATCACTGCGCAAATTTTGCTTCGGAAGAGGAAAACCAGAAGTATATTAAGGATAATATAATGTTCCGGCACGATACGCTGCCTATGGGGGAATTTGCTATTGGTACGAACACGGCCGCTTATGCTATGGCTAAGGGCTACGGAATCGGGGATAAACTGCCGATACTTATTGCAGAGAAAATGGGTCCGCATTTTGCGGTGGGGGATACTTGTTATTCCCATGAAGAGGACATGATGACCTATAATCCGGATGGCAAGGCGATTATCGCCAGGGAAAATGAAGTGTCTGCGCTTCGCAGGACGGATAAGGGAAAGGCTTATTTTGGCTGTCATACGGATATTACAATCCCATATGACGAATTGGGGGAGCTGGCGGCAGTGGATAAAGAAGGGAAGAAAGAGATCATAATCAAAGAAGGTAAGTTCATCCTGCATGGATGCGGGGAATTGAACCGTCCGTTAGAAGAAGGGATCAAATAAATACGGGAGCATCCGCCGGTGAGCCTTATAAATATTAAAATATCATAAAGTTGCACAAAATATGGGTTGCGTATGGAAACATTTTTTAGTAAACTAAGGAATGGAAGAGTATGTAATATCTTTGGGATGTTCCAGGATAATGAATATAAAGGAGAAATCGTTATGGCACGAGTGGGAATTGTAATGGGAAGCGATTCAGATATGCCGGTTATGGCAAAAGCGGCGGAAGTTTTGGACGAATTAGGGGTTTCTTATGAAATGAGGATAATTTCAGCGCATAGGGAGCCGGAAGTATTTTTTGATTATGCGAAGACGGCGGAAGGAAAAGGGTTTCAGGTATTGATTGCAGGAGCCGGCATGGCGGCCCATCTGCCGGGGATGTGCGCGGCAATCTTCCCGATGCCGGTTATAGGCGTCCCGATGCATACTACTTCTTTGGGAGGAAGGGATTCCCTTTATTCTATTGTCCAGATGCCTTCGGGCATCCCGGTAGCGACGGTGGCGATCAACGGAGGGGCAAATGCAGGCATCCTTGCGGCTAAGATCCTGGCGGTCTCCGATAAGGAGCTGTTAAATCGCCTGAAAGGCTACAGCCTTTCTTTAAAGGAAAGCGTACAGGCAAAAGATGATAAACTTCAGGAGACAGGATATAAAAATTATACATAATAAAACATCGGTGAAGACGGAGAAATAGGATTGAAAATAAAAAAGTCCAATCTGCAAGTTTGCGGCCGCGCGGCATGCGCAGACTGGAAATATGCAAAAACCGCGCAGAAATGAGGGAAAATCATGGATTATAAAAAAGCCGGCGTAGATATTGAGGCGGGTTATAAATCAGTAGAATTGATGAAAAAATATGTAAAAGGAACGATGCGGCCGGAAGTGCTTGGCGGTTTGGGAGGTTTTTCAGGGGCTTTTTCCCTTGCTTCTATGAAAAATATGGAAAAGCCTACCTTGGTATCGGGAACGGATGGCGTAGGGACAAAGCTGAAACTGGCGTTTTTATTGGATAAACATGATACGGTAGGGATTGACTGCGTGGCCATGTGTGTAAACGATATTGCATGTGCAGGCGGGGAGCCTTTGTTTTTTCTTGATTATATTGCTTGCGGCAAAAATTATCCGGAAAAAATTGCAACGATCGTCAAAGGCGTGGCTGAAGGCTGCAAACAAGCCGGCGCGGCTTTGATCGGCGGCGAGACTGCGGAAATGCCGGGTTTTTATCCGGAGGAGGAATACGACTTGGCCGGTTTTGCGACGGGGATCGTGGATGAAAAGGATTTGATCACCGGAAAAGGGATAAAACCGGGCGATGTCTTGGTGGGCATAGCTTCTTCCGGCATACATAGCAATGGCTTTTCTTTGGTAAGAAAAGTATTCGATATGACAAAGGACAGCCTGAATACTTATTATGAAGAACTTGGAAAGACTTTGGGCGAAGCATTGATTGAGCCGACTAAGATCTATGTAAAGGCGTTAAAAGCCGTAAAAGAGTCCGGTATTGTTATAAAGGGCTGCAGCCATATTACCGGCGGTGGGTTTTATGAGAATATTCCAAGGATGCTGCCGGAAGGGGTATGCGCATTGGTAAAGAAAGACAGTTATGAGGTCCCGGCCATTTTTAAGCTTCTTCAGGAAAGAGGCGGGCTGGAAGAGAGGATGATGTATAATACTTATAATATGGGGCTTGGCATGGTATTGGCCCTGGAAAAAGGCGAAGAAAAGAAGGCCATGGAAGCGATAAAGGCGGCCGGAGAGACGCCTTATATAGTAGGACGCATAGAAGCCGGGGAAAAAGGAGCCATATTATGTTAAGGATTGTGGTATGCGTATCCGGCGGCGGGACAAATCTTCAGGCGATTATTGACGGCATAAAAAGCGGCCGGATAAGGAATGCGGAAATCGTACGGGTAATCAGCAATAATCCAAATGCATATGCCTTAGAGCGTGCAGGAAAGAACAATATCCCCGGAGCCTGCGTTTCGCCAAAAGATTATGGGAACAGGGAAGCTTTTCATGAGGCATTGCTGGAGGAGGTAAGAAAAGCAGGGCCGGATCTTATTGTGTTGGCGGGTTTTCTTGTTGCGATCCCGAAAAAAATGATTGAGGAATATAGAAATAAAATAGTCAATATCCATCCTTCCCTTATCCCATCTTTTTGCGGAAAAGGCTATTATGGGCTGAAAGTCCATGAGGGGGTATTGGAACGCGGGGTGAAAATCACCGGGGCAACGGTGCATTTTGTAGATGAAGGCATGGATACCGGGCCCATCATCTTACAGAAGCCGGTGGCGGTAGAGGAGGATGATACGCCGGAGAAACTGCAGAAACGGGTAATGGAAGAGGCGGAATGGATCCTTTTGCCAACGGCTATTGATGCAATAGCGAATGGCCAAGTGGAAATCAGGGACGGCAGGTGCAGGATTGTGGGAAACAGAAAGGATAGGGGTATTTCATGAAAGTATTAATCGTCGGAAGCGGAGGAAGAGAACATGCAATAGCGGCAAGCGTGGCGAAAAGTACGAAAGTGGATGAAATTTACTGTGCGCCGGGCAATGCAGGGATTGGCGAACTGGCGGAATGCGTGCCTATCGGCGCGATGGAATTTGACAAGATCGTTAATTTCGCAAAAGGAAAGGGTATTGATTTAACAATTGTAGGTATGGACGATCCTTTAGTGGGAGGCCTGGTGGATGAACTGGAGGCCGTGGGCCTGCGGGCTTTTGGACCCAGGAAAAATGCCGCGATATTGGAAGGGAGCAAGGCGTTTTCTAAGGATTTGATGAAAAAATACAATATTCCGACGGCGGCGTATGAGAATTTTGATGACGCAGAAGCCGCATTGGCTTATCTGGAAACGGCAAAGTTCCCGGTAGTGCTGAAAGCGGATGGGCTGGCTTTAGGAAAAGGGGTATTGATTTGTAATAATATTGCGGAAGCGAGAGAAGGCGTAAAGTCAATTATGTTGGATAGGAAATTTGGTTCCGCAGGCAATCAGATGGTGATTGAAGAATTTATGACAGGCCGTGAGGTATCTGTCCTTTCCTTTGTGGATGGGAAGACGATTAAGACGATGACCTCCGCCCAGGATCATAAGAGGGCTCTGGATGGGGATCAGGGATTGAATACGGGAGGTATGGGAACATTTTCGCCCAGCCCGTTTTATACAAAAGAAGTGGATGAATTTTGCAGGAAACATATCTATCAGCCGACTGTAGACGCTATGGCGGCGGAAGGAAGGGAATTTAAAGGGATTATTTTCTTCGGCCTTATGCTGACGGAGGATGGGCCGAAAGTACTGGAATATAACGCAAGGTTCGGGGATCCGGAGGCGCAGGTGGTGCTCCCGAGAATGAAAAATGATATAATGGATGTAGTGCAGGCCTGCATAGATGGGAAGTTGGACGAGATTGATTTGCAGTTTGAAGACAATGCGGCGGTCTGCGTTGTCCTTGCCTCAAAAGGTTATCCGGTAAGCTATGAAAAAGGTTATGTAATTCAAGGGTTGGATCGTTTTAAAGGGAAAGAGGGATATTACTGTTTTCATGCCGGTACAAAGAAAACGGAGAAAGGGGTTGTCACAAACGGAGGAAGAGTTCTCGGCATAACCGCAAAAGGCAGGGATTTGAAGGAAGCAAGGGCGAATGCCTATGAAGCTGCGCAATGGGTCGCTTTTGAAAATAAGTACATGCGTCATGATATAGGAAAAGCAATCGAGGAGGTATAAGTACTATGGCTATGGATGCGGCAAGAAAAGAAGCTCTCAAAATGGAAGCATTGGGGATTACCAATTACAACAGACCGTATGTGTGCGATATATGCGGCGGGATGATGATATTTAAAGGCTGCGGGGAATATGAGTGCGAAGATTGCCATACGAAAGGTTACGATGATTACGGTAAAGTGCGCAATTATATTGAAAAACATGTGGGGGCCAATTCCGCAGAGATTGAGTCAAAAACAGGAGTAAGCCAGAAGTCGATCCGGCAGATGTTAAAAGAATCGAAGCTGGAAATCACTTCTGATTCCGTGGCGTTTATGAAGTGTGAATTCTGTGGGGAGAATATCCGGTCCGGCAGATTCTGCCAGAAATGTGAAGTAACCTACCATAGAGAAAAAGAAAAGCAAATGAAAGAGAAAATGAAAGGGTTTGGATTGGAGAATGAGGAAGAACGGAGGGAACGCCAAAAGGGTGAAAAGCGATTCCTTCGCGAGGAATAAATAATAATTTTTAAAATACGGTTCAGAGAGGAAGTACGGATGAGAATTTCATTAGGAAAAAAGTTATTAACCATAGTGCCGGGTATTGTTTTGGCTATAGCGGTGTTTATAGGGATGCCGACAGTCAGCATGGCTTACCAGCCGACGGTGGGAATTGTGTCGGCAGCGGCAGCCAAAGTGCGGAAGGAGCCAAATACATCCAGCGATGTGGTGGGAAGCTTGTTAAAAGGCAGCAGCGTTACAATTACGGATGAAGTGACGGACAGTGCAGGGTCTGTCTGGTATAAAGTGACAGTGGAAAGCAGCACGGGATATATCCGTTCGGACCTATTGATTAAAGCTACGGTTTCGGCGCCGAATACCCAGACGCAGACGGTGGCTTTGTCGGCGTCATCCACCAAGCCGGCAGCAACTGCCGCCACTCCGATTGCAGAAACAAAAGCTTATGTGAACTATAAAAGCGTTGTGGTGCGCCAGGGAGCTTCTACCGACCATGAAATTATGGGATCGGTGGTAGAAAATACGCCGGTTATTATTACTGGGGAAGCAAAAGCGAATAATGGGAAGAAATGGTATCAGATCCGATACACAAACCAGTCCGGAAGGGAAGTTGTAGGTTTTGTAAGGGCAGATCTGCTGACGGTAGGGGATCCGCCTGCGGCATCCGCGCCTGCGCAGCCTCAGGAAGAACCGGCAGCCCCGGCGGAAGGGGAAGGCGGGGAAGAAGCCCCTGCTGAAAACCCGGAGGAAGGCGGGGAAGAAGCCGCTCCGGAAGAACCGCCGGCGGAAGAACCGGCCCCGGAAGAGCCTATGCCAAAACCGGATTATGAGATGGTATTTACTCAAAACGACGAAGGCGTTGAAGAATGGTTTTTATACGATAATATCAACGGGACAAGACAGGCCTTATCCAATCTTCAGGCGGCGGCGGAAGCCGGGGCGAATAAGGGGGAGGTTGACAGTGACCAGCTTGCTACCCAGAAAATCATCATTATTGTCCTGGCAGTTGCGGTATCTATCCTGGCTGTGACAGTGGTGCTGCTGTTATTTAAAATAAAAGACCTGTACAGCGATGATGATTATGACGACGATGACGACGATGAAGAAGATGACGATGATGACGACGACGATGAAGAAGATGACGACGGCGATGAAGACGTTGTGGAAGAGAAAAAGCCTAAAAAGAGATCGATTGCCGATAATTTGAAGGCGGTAAATAATGCGGGAAGCGTCAAGATAGCCAGAGAGAAGGAAAAAGGGAATCTTACGATAAAAAATGTGGAGTATATTCCGGAAGAAGAGCCTTTTGAACCGGGAAAACCTATTGCCCCTCAGCCAAAAAGAAAGGCGAAGAATTTCCTGATTGATGATGATGAGTTTGAATTTGAATTTCTCAATATGGATGACAGAGATTAAAATACGGAAAGATAGGGTATATGGGGAGGCCTGTATGCCCTATTTGTTTCCGTAGATACTTTTGGGTTGACAGGATGTGACTGCTGTTATAATATTTGTATAACAAAAAGTTTTGATGGAAAGAAAGCAGTGTCCGAATATGATAATAGAAATTGATTTTAACAGCGATGAAGCGTTGTATTTGCAGCTTAGGAATCAGATCATCCTGGGGATAGCTACTTCCAGGATCAGGGAAGGGGATGAGCTTCCTTCAGTGAGACAGCTCGCAGGTGATATCGGCATTAATATGCATACGGTGAATAAGGCCTATGCTGTTTTAAAACAAGAAGGGTTTATAAAGGTGGATCGTCGCAGGGGAGCAGTGATTTCCATTGATGCAGATTGTGTGCAGACAATAAGCGAGCTTCGTAAGGAATTAAAAGTTATTCTTGCAAAGGTGAGCTGCAAGAATATTTCCAGGGAAGAAGTACATGCTCTTATTGATGAAATATATGAAGATTATGGAGGGATCAATTGATGCAGCCACAATTTACGGAAAAAGCAAGGACGGCCTTGCTGTTATCGGAGAAGACGGCAGCGGGTTTAAAGCAGGGATATGTAGGGACGGAGCATATTTTGGCAGGACTTTTGAAAGAAGGGACGGGAGTTGCGGCGAAAGTCCTGATGGATAACGGCATGGAGGAAATACAGCTTCTGGAGATGATTCGCGAGCTGATAACGCCGGATACAGGGGTGCTTGCAAAGGATAGGGATGGATATTCGCCAAGAGCGATGAAAGTATTAGAGGAAGCGCACCGTCAGGCAGAACGTTTTGAAACGGAACGGACAGGAACGGAGCATATCCTGCTGGCTTTGATCAAAGAAGGGGAAAATGTTGCGGTCAGATTGTTGAATACCTTGGGGATTTCTCTTCAGAAAGTCTATGTAGACACTTTGATCGCCATGGGACAGGACGGTGCATTATATAAAGAGGATCTGGCAAAAAAACAAAACGGGAGGAAAAAAGGCGGAGCGTCCGTTCTGGAACAATATAGCCGTGATTTAACTGCTCTTGCGAGAAAAGGGGAATTGGATCCCGTGATTGGCCGGGAAGAGGAAATTGGAAGGGTCATTCAGATATTGAGCAGGCGGACTAAAAACAATCCTTGCCTGATCGGGGAACCGGGAGTGGGGAAAACAGCCGTGGTAGAGGGGCTGGCCCTCAGGATCGTGGAAGGGGAAGTCCCCTTTACCGTACAGGATAAGCGTGTACTGACCTTGGATTTGTCAGGCATGGTTGCCGGGAGCAAGTATCGGGGAGAGTTTGAAGAAAGAATTAAGAAGGTGATCAAAGAAGTGATATCCGATGGCAATGTCATCTTATTTATTGATGAGATGCATACGATCATCGGGGCCGGAGGCGCGGAAGGGGCAATCGATGCTTCCAATATCTTAAAACCGTCTCTGGCAAGAGGGGAAATCCAGTTAATTGGCGCCACAACGATTTCGGAATACCGTAAATATGTGGAAAAGGATGCCGCTTTGGAACGCCGGTTCCAGCCGGTCAATGTGGAGGAACCCTCCGAGAAAGAGGCGGTCCGTATCTTAAAAGGAATCGCGGGTAAATATGAGGAACACCATCATGTTACGATACAAGAGGAGGCTATAGAGGCGGCGGTAAAGCTTTCTATCCGTTATATCAATGACAGGAATCTGCCGGATAAGGCGATTGACTTAATTGATGAAGCGGCGGCGGCGCTCCGCCTTAAGACGATGCATGTGCCGGATAAGATGAAAGAGATGGCGGAGCAGATTGCCAAAATTGACGTTCAGATAGAACGTTCGATCCGGATGGAAGCATTCAGCCAGGCGGGAGAGTTAAAGCGCAGCCAGGATGCGTTGATGAAAAAGTACGCCAGGATGAAGCAAAGGTTTGATAAGAACCAGAAAGAACGCAGATATGTAGTAGGTGAAAATGAGATTGCCGAAGTTGTGGCAATGTGGACGAAGATCCCGGTGAAAAAACTGGCGGAAAAGGAAAGCGAGCGCCTGCTTAAGCTGGAATCCATCCTTCATCAACGCGTCATAGGACAGGAAGAGGCGGTGTCCGCAGTAGCGAAAGCGATCCGCAGGGGCCGGGTTGGTTTGCAGGATCCGAACCGTCCGATTGGGTCGTTCCTCTTTTTAGGGCCTACCGGGGTAGGAAAGACTGAACTGAGCAAAGCATTGGCGGAGGCCATGTTTGGGTCGGAGAATGCTTTAATCCGTGTGGATATGTCTGAATATATGGAAGGGCATTCCGTATCAAAAATGATAGGATCCCCTCCGGGCTATGTAGGCTTTGATGAAGGCGGGCAGTTAAGCGAGAAAATAAGAAGGAACCCTTATTCCGTAGTCCTTTTTGATGAAATTGAAAAAGCTCATCCCGATGTGTTCAATATACTGCTTCAAGTATTGGATGACGGGCATATCACGGATTCCAAAGGACGGAAAGTAAACTTTAAGAATACAATACTCATCATGACATCCAATGCGGGGGCGCAAAGGATCGTAGACCCGAAAAATCTGGGCTTTTCCGTCCAGTCGGATGAAAAGAGAGACTATGATAAGATGAAGTCCGGCGTTATGGAAGAAGTGAAGCGTTTGTTTAAACCGGAATTTATTAACCGTATTGATGAAATCATGGTATTCCATCCGTTGCAAAAAGAGGATATGAAGAGGATTGCCGCATTGCTTTCTAAAAACTTGACCAGGCGCTGCAAGGAGCAGATGGATATCAATCTTGCCCTGACGTCTTCTTTGAAAGAATTTATTGTAGAAGAATACTCGGACAATAAAATGGGGGCGAGGCCTTTAAAACGCGCAATACAGACGGTGATAGAGGATGCATTGGCGGAGGAAATATTGGCTGGGCGCATCAAGCGGGGGGATAACGTGAGCGTAGGGATCAGGGATAAAAAAGTGGTTTTCCATAGCAAAAAATTAGTGGATTAAATGAAAAAAATATATTATACTGTACTATAGAATACGCAGGAGTCAAAAGCGTATAAGAGGTGTAGGAGGACATAAGAAATGGCAGTGGTGGAAGAATTACTCCGCGGCGAAGACGGAGGGGCGATCAGTTTTGGCAACCACAAACTGGAAGAAAAGGCGAAATTAGTGGATTATGAGTTCGGCGGGGATTTATGGAAAGTAAAAACCTATAAGACGATGACAAAGCTTGAGAAAAACGGGATGTTTGTTTATGAATCAGTGCCGGGAACAAGCGTCAATAATTTTAAAGAAACACAGGACGGCATCCGTTTTATGGTAGAAGGAGGCGAGGACGCCCAGATTACCGTAGGGCTTCAGGATGAAACGGAATACGAAGTATTTATAAATGATGAAAGCATTGGCAAGATGCGTACAAATTTGGGAGGGAAGTTAAATTTAAGCGTAGAACTTGCGGGAGCCGGGGAAGTAAGCGTCAGGGTGGAAAAATAAGCCGGGCTGATGAAGTTGCAAAATAACCTGGTCCGTGTGCAGGCGCCGATATTTGGCCTATTGCCCGCGGGAGTAAATCGTTCTTGAAACGGGACAGTCATCGATATATGAAAGTCCCGTTTTTTCTTCGCCTAAAAGATTTAATTTCAGGATGGAAATATATTATGGAATAACGGGGGATGGAAAGTGGCAAAGGCTAAAAATACAACCGTGTTTTTTTGTCAGGAGTGCGGCTATGAATCCGTAAAATGGATGGGGCAATGTCCCGGATGCAAGGCATGGAATTCTTTTGTGGAAGAAAAAATCAGTATCGGGATGAAAATGGCAAGTGGAAGTGGAAAAGCAGGAGGGACTTTACAAGGGATAAAACCGGCAAGGCTTTCCGATGTTTCCATGGGCAGGGAAGAAAGGGTCAACACGGGGATAGGGGAATTAGACCGGGTGTTGGGAGGAGGGATTGTGCCTGGCTCCCTGACGCTGGTGGGCGGGGATCCGGGCATCGGGAAGTCCACTCTATTGCTTCAAGTATGCCAAAAACTGGAAAATAAGGGATATGAGGTATTATATATATCCGGTGAGGAATCATTAAAACAGATAAAAATAAGAGCGGAACGTATGGGGGAATTTGGGGATCGGTTATTGCTGCTTTGTGAAACAAATCTGGAGGTCATAAAGGATACGATACACAGTTTAAAACCACAGGCGGTGATTATCGACTCCATACAAACGATGTACAGCGAAGAAGTGTCATCGGCCCCGGGAAGCGTTTCCCAAGTCAGGGAGGCTACCGGCGTATTTTTGCAAATAGCAAAGGGGTTAAATATCTCCATTTTTATTGTTGGCCATGTGACAAAAGAAGGAACGGTAGCAGGACCCAGAGTGTTAGAGCATATGGTGGATACCGTTTTGTATTTTGAAGGGGACCGTCATGCTTCTTATCGTATACTGCGCGGGGTAAAGAACCGGTTTGGCTCTACAAATGAAATAGGCGTATTCGAGATGAGGGAAGAAGGGCTTAAGGAAGTAAAGAACCCATCGGAATTCATGTTGGACGGGAAACCGGAGGATGCCAGCGGTTCGGTAGTGGCATGTTCTATGGAAGGGACCCGTCCAATGCTGATAGAAATTCAGGCGCTTGTCTGCGGCAGCAATTTCGGGATTCCGAGAAGGCAGGCGGCCGGAACGGATTTTAACAGGCTGAACCTGCTGATGGCGATATTGGAAAAAAGGGTGGGGCTTCCTCTTTCCGGCTGCGATGCATATGTAAACCTCGCCGGGGGTATAAAAATCGTAGAGCCGGCCATTGATCTTGGGATTGTTATGGCGGTCGTTTCCAGTTTTAAGAATCGTATTGTGGATGAAAAGATGGTGGTATTTGGAGAAGTGGGATTAAGCGGGGAAGTCCGGGCCGTAAGTATGGCGCAGCAGCGTCTGCAGGAGGCGGCGAAGCTTGGTTTTACAACGTGTATGATGCCGGCCGGCTGCACGAAGGGAATGAAAAAAATTGACGGAATGAAAGTGATTGGCGTAAAATCCATACAGGATGCCATTGATCTCATATAAAAATCCGGGTGAAGGAAGTGGGAATGCGATGAAAAACTTGTTGATATATTTAAAAGGGTATAAAAAAGAAACAGTCCTGGCGCCGCTTTTTAAGATGCTGGAAGCTTCTTTTGAATTGCTGGTCCCTCTGGTGATGGCGCAGATTATTGATCGGGGGATCGCGCAGGAGGACCGGGGGCTTATTTTCAGGATGTGTCTGATTATGATATTGCTTGGGGTTATCGGGCTGGCTTGTTCGATTACAGCCCAGTATTTTGCGGCTAAGGCGGCAGTGGGTTTTTCAGCGGAACTAAAACATTCGCTTTTTGATCATATCCAGTCGCTGTCATTTTCCGAAATGGACACGATAGGCACATCCACGCTCATTACGAGGATGACCAGCGATGTCAACCAGGTGCAGTCCGGGGTCAACTTAGTGCTGCGTCTGTTCCTGCGTTCCCCTTTTATTGTCCTTGGGGCAATGGTGATGGCCTTTACGATTGATGTTAGGGCCGCCATGGTATTTGTTGTGACGATCCCCCTGCTTTGTATTGTTGTGTTTGGGATTATGCTGATCAGTATGCCTTTATATAAAAAAGTCCAGGCATTATTAGATAAAATATTGGGGATTACGAGAGAGAATCTTACGGGCGCCAGGGTAGTGAGGGCATTTAATAAGGAAGAGACGGAGATAGAGCGTTTTAAGGAAGGGAATGAATCCCTGACAAAAATGCAGATGTTCGTAGGCAGGATTTCTGCATTGATGAACCCGGTAACGTATATTATCATTAACGGCGCAGCGGCCGTGCTGATCTGGACGGGGGCGTGGCAGGTAGAAAGCGGGTACATTACGCAAGGGGAAGTGGTAGCTTTGGTAAACTATATGTCGCAGATTCTGGTGGAGCTTATCAAGCTGGCCAATCTGATCATTACGGTTACGAAAGCATTTGCCTGCGCGAACCGTATCGAAGCGGTATTTGAAACAAAGCCGGGGCTTGCTTTGGCTTCCGGGGATATGGCGGATAAAAAAATGAAACCGGAAGAAGCGGTCAGTTTTGAACATGTGAGCCTGACCTATCAAAACGCCGGGGAGGAGTCTTTGACGGATATTCATTTTAAAGTGCGCAAAGGGCAGACCGTGGGTATTATCGGCGGGACCGGATCAGGGAAATCTTCCATCGTTCATCTGATACCGAGGTTTTACGATGCGGCGTCAGGAATCGTAAAGGTAGATGGAGTTGACGTAAAGGAATATCCTTTGGAAGAACTGCGGGCAAAAATCGGCATGGTCATGCAGAAAGCGGTTCTGTTCAAAGGAACGGTTAAGGAAAATCTGTTATGGGGAAAAGAAGACGCCACAGAGGAAGAAATGTGGCGGGCTCTGGAAATCTCTCAGGCGAAAGAGTTTGTGGAGACAAAAGAGGGGGGACTGGAAGCAAAGATTGCCCAAGGCGGGAAGAACCTTTCCGGGGGCCAGAAACAGAGGCTTACGATTGCCCGGGCATTGATCCGTAAGCCTGAAATCCTTATTCTGGATGACAGTGCATCCGCCCTCGACTTTGCCACCGATGCTAAACTGCGGAAAGCGCTTAGGGAAATGGAAAAAGAACTGACGGTATTCATCGTATCGCAAAGGGCTTCTTCGATTCAGCATGCGGATATGATTATTGTTATGGACGACGGCCGGATGGCTGGAATCGGTACCCATGAAGAACTGCTGGAAAACTGCGGGGTGTATAGGGAAATTTATGATTCCCAGTTTAAGAAGGAGGGCAGGGGATAATGAGCGGCAGGAACAAGCAAAAAGAGATTTTCTGGAAAGTGATGGGATATATAAGGAAGTATTGGGCCTATCTGGGCATATCCATATTCATGGCGGCCTTTACGGTGGCATTGACTTTATATGTCCCCATATTAACGGGGGATGCCATCGATTTGATTATTGATAAGGGGCTGGTGGATTTTCAGGGGATTATGGATATCCTCGTAAAAATGGCAATCGTTATCGGGGCCACGGCAGCGGCGCAGTGGCTGATGAATGTATGCAATAATAAGATGACTTACGGGATTGTCCGGGATATCAGGGACGAAGCCTTCCGTAAAGTGGAAAGGCTTCCTTTAAAATATATCGACTCCCACTCTTACGGGGAAGTGGTCAGCAGAGTGATCGCGGATGTAGATCAATTTGCCGATGGCCTGTTGATGGGATTTACCCAGTTGTTTACCGGCATAGTGACGATCCTGGGTACATTGGCGATTATGCTGACTATCCATATAGGGATCACGGCGGTAGTTGTCTGCGTCACTCCGGTATCCTTTCTCGTGGCAAACTTTATTGCAAAGAAAACATATCATATGTTTAAACTGCAATCGGAGACGAGAGGGGAACAAACGGCGTTAATTGATGAAATGGTGGGGAATCAGAGAGTGGTGCAGGCGTTCGGATATGAAGATAAAGCAATGGATCGTTTTGATGAAATCAACAAGAGGCTGCAGGAATGTTCGCTAAAAGCCATATTTTTCTCTTCCATCACCAATCCGGCGACGCGTTTTGTCAATAGCCTTGTTTATACGGGGGTTGGGATTACAGGCGCTTTGCTGGCCATTCAGGGCAAAATCAGCGTAGGGACTCTTTCCTGCCTTCTGACTTATGCCAATCAGTATACAAAGCCTTTTAATGAAATCTCCGGCGTGATTACGGAATTGCAGAATGCTTTGGCCTGTGCGGGAAGGATCTTTGAATTGATAGAAGAGGAACCGCAGACGCCCGATGCGGAAGATGCGCTGGAACTGAAAGATGTGGAAGGAAATGTGGAATTAAAAGATGTTTCTTTTTCATATGTACCGGATAAAAAGTTGATCCAGGGATTCCGCCTGCAAGTCAAACCGGGACAAAGAGTCGCCATTGTGGGACCTACCGGCTGCGGAAAAACAACCATTATCAACCTTTTAATGCGGTTTTACGATGTTGATAAAGGAAGCATAGAAGTGGAAGGGACGGATATCAGGCAAGTCACAAGAAAAAGCCTGCGTACTTCTTACGGGATGGTGCTGCAGGAAACATGGTTGAAAGCGGGAACCGTCCGGGAGAATATAACGATGGGAAAGCCGGATGCATCGCAGGAAGAAATCATAGCGGCAGCCAAGGCGGCTCATGCCCACAGCTTTATCAAACGTATGCCAAAAGGATATGATACGGTGATTACAGAGGATGGAGGCAATCTTTCCCAAGGGCAGAAACAGCTTTTGTGCATTACCCGAGTGATGCTTTGTCAGCCGGATATGCTGATTTTGGATGAAGCAACATCCTCCATCGATACGAGGACGGAATTGAAGATACAAAATGCGTTTGCAAAACTGATGAAAAACAGGACCAGCTTTATTGTCGCCCACAGGCTTTCAACGATTCAGGAGGCGGATATTATCCTTGTGATGAAGGACGGGGATATCATTGAACAAGGGGATCATGAGTCGCTGTTGGCGAAAGGGGGATTCTACGCAGAATTGTATCAAAGCCAGTTTGCCTGTTAATGATTATTTTTGTTTCAGGGTAAAGAGAAAGTCCAGTTCTTCATCTTTGTAAAAGAAGAAACAAAGATAAGCAAAAAAAGCCATCCCAATGCAGACATAGCAGTCGGCCACGTTGAATTTGGGGAAGTCGATGGGGACAAAATAAATGAAATCTATCACATAGCCGTTAAGGATCCTGTCGGCTAAGTTCCCAATCCCGCCGCTGATAATGAGAAGCAGGGCGGCTTTCATGGGAAAGTAATGGTTTGATTTTTTCTCCGGTATCTGGGCATATTTTAAAATCAGGAAAAGCATAGCGATGGCTGTTATTGTGATCAGGAAACCTTGCTTTCCCATGAAAGAACTGAAAGCGGCGCCTGTATTTTCCAAATAGGAAAACTCTAAGACGCCTGGGAGCAGAGGATAATCCGCTTGGTTTTTTAAGCGGCTGGCAGCCAACAGCTTGGTGGACTGATCCAAAAAAAGAAGTAATAATACAATGAGGACAGGGGATAATATTTTCGATGCTTTTTTCATTCGATGCGTTCCTTTCTCTTGCCAATAAACTTAGGAAAACGGGAGTATACATCCGTTCAAAGAGTCGATTATAAGTTCCGGACAGATAAATCCAAGAAAAAGGCACTGACAAAATCAATTATCAGTGCCTTGTCTAATGAGCAGGGGCAGTAGGAATCGAACCCACATCGATGGTTTTGGAGACCACTGTTCTACCTTTGAACTATGCCCCTATTTTAGCAGCTCTCAACTGCCGAAACTCATTATAGCATAAAGGGTAAGGGATGGCAAGGAAAAAATTGAAAATTTATGTCTTATTGTAACGGCGCAGTTTTGTGTTGTCTTATCCTAAACCGCAGTGAAAATGGCTTGCGCGGCGGTCAGGATTATGATAGTATACAAGATAAAAATGCCTTATCCATCCACCCATGTGAAAAGATGCAGGGTATTTTACAGGAGGCTGTAGGACTGCGTAAGGAGAGGGAATGGCGAGGGATGGGAAATGAATGGAAATAGAAAGAAGGAGGAGACGATATGCTGGAAGTCGGAACAAAAGCGCCGGGGTTTTCATTGCCCGACCAGAATGGGAAGATCCATACGCTGGAGGAGTACAAAGGCAGGAAAGTGATCCTGTATTTTTATCCTAAGGATAATACGCCAGGCTGCACGAAACAGGCATGCGGGTATTCGGAAAGGCTGCCCCGATTTGCTGAAAAAGGCGCTGTTGTAATAGGCATTAGCAAAGATACGGTGAAATCACATAAAAACTTTGAAGAAAAACAAGGGCTGCAGTTTACTATTTTGTCGGATACGGAATTGACGGCCATTAAAGCTTACGATGTATGGCATGAGAAGAAAAATTACGGCAAAGTGTCTATGGGCGTTGTGAGAACCACGTATCTAATTGATGAAAACGGTGTGATCATCCGGGCAAACGATAAAGTAAAGGCGGCGGATGATCCTGAAAAAATGTTGGGTGAAATGGAATGAAAAATCAGCTTGCTGCTCTGACATGGGAGGTTAGCGTGAGAAGAACTTCTAATCACTCGCAGCAGAGGCTGCTTCGCGAAGAAGTTCTAAGTCTCACACAGGAGAATGCCTAAAATACGGCATTCTCCCAGACAAGCTTGCTTGTCTTGGGATTTTGAGATTCCGCGAAGCGGAATCATGGAGGTTAGGATGAAAATTATTCTATCCCCGGCAAAAAAGATGAATGCCGTTTCGGATACTTTAACTCATACAGGACTGCCGGTATATCTTGATTATGCGGATAGGATCTTATCATGGATGAAGGAAAAATCTTATGATGAATTGAAAAGGCTTTGGAGGTGCAATGATAAGATCGCAAGCTGGAATTTTGAACGTCTTAAGGATATGGATTTGCGCCGGGGATTGACGCCGGCAGTGCTTGCCTATGAAGGGATAGCTTATCAATATATGGCGCCTGCTGTTTTTGAAGATGGGCAGTTCGATTATATACAGGAAAACCTACGTATTTTATCCGGGTTTTACGGAGTGTTGAAGCCGATGGACGGGGTGGTCCCATATCGGTTGGAAATGCAGGCTAAGGCGGGGATCGGGGATGCGAAAGATTTATATGGATTATGGGGAGGCCTGCTTTATGAACAGGTAAGGGATGAAAGCGGGATCATTATTAATCTGGCTTCTAAGGAGTACTCCAAATGTGTGGAAAAGTATTTAACTGGCGGCGATATTTATATTACATGCCTGTTTGGCGAGATGGAGGATGGAAAGCTGGTCGTAAAAGGGACCTATGCGAAAATGGCAAGAGGGGAGATGGTCCGTTTTATGGCGGAAAGAAGGATTGAAAAACCTGAAGAGATCAAAGGATTTAACCGTCTTGGCTATGGATTTCAGGAAGGGCTTTCCACAGAGACGGAATATGTGTTTGTAAAATCAGGAAAGGGAAAGGCAAAAATATAATCCCTTTCGGCGGTATTGTGCGTCACGTTCTTCTTTCTTTCCAATATATTATCTTATAAGAAGAATTAGGAGATAGTAGATTTGGAAGAAAGAGGAACAAATTTGACGAATACATGCAGTTTTTCAGGAATCAGGCCTTCTATGGCAGACCTGCCCTACCCGCCGATACAAGTGGAAGGGCGAAATCAGATTTATGCGGATTTGCTTAGCGTGGATTATTGCGGCGCGGTATCGGAACTGTCTGCAATTACCCAATATATTAACAATGAGAACCGTTTATCCTATGAAAACTGTCCTATGGCGAAAACGCTTCTGGGAATCGCTATGGCTGAGATGATGCATTTGCAGAAGCTGGGGGAATTAATCGTTTTATTAGGCGGGGACATTGATTTTGCCGCAAAGATGAGGAACGGGAAACGTAAGATGTGGACGCCGGAATATTTGGACATACCGGAGAACGCCGGCAAAATGCTGCTTGCAGATATAGAGGCGGAAAAGGCGGCCATCCGTCAGTATGAAATGCATATAAAAATGATAAATGACGCCGGTGTTGTAAATGTCCTGGAGAGGATCATCATAGATGAAGAGTACCATATTATGCTGCTAAGGGCGCTGTTACAAAAGATATCCGCGACAAAATAGGAATACAGCCAGGGATACCGTTTTTGTAACGATAAGAGAATGGGAATAGGGAATATTGCGTGAAAACCTTATGGATCCCATACCGCCTGACAGATCGTTTAAATGAATTTGGCGCGATCTGTCAGGCGGTATGGGATCCATAAGGTTTTTCTATCATGGGATCCGGGCGCCAAAAGGCCCATCTATCTGCCGGGCGGGGCCGCTGGATGGGCCTTTTGCCACTCGGATCCCATGATAGAAAAAAACTCCGGGAGGAGGGATGGCAGGCTTAGAAAATGGATTTCCACTGAAAAATATGAAAAGAAATTGATAAACTATGTCAGTTGCGTTATAATATCCATGTATGTAAACATGACAGCAGGAAATATAGCTCTTGGAGGATGGGAAATGATTCAAAAATTCATAAAAATAGTATTTAAGGATGTGGAGAATGAAAATGAGACGAAAAAAGTCTCAGTCATATTACGGCTTAATGCTATTATTATGTTTGTTTATTTTTGCTGCATTTTAGGATTATTTTTTTTAACCGGCGAAAGGGCTTCCATAGTTCTTTTGCTGCCATGCCTGTGCGCCTACGCAGTGGCCTTCTATACAACATATCTGAATCAGACAAAATTTGCCGCTTTTTTTTCCGTATTCATAACAGTGGACTGGATTTACATTTTTATCAGAAGATTTGGATGGGACTGCGGCATACAACATTTTATTTTTGTCCTGCTTGTATTGGGTTTTACAATCAGTTACCGAAAATTGCCCTGGAAGATCACGATGAGCGCTTTGGCATGTATTTTCCGTCTGTTGTTGTATGCTTATACAAACATTTACGAACCGAATTATGTATTGGAACATAAAACGAGCGTTATATACCAGATCATCAATACTATATTTGTGTTCGCCGGCATTACGGGGATTTTGTCCGTATTTACCAAGGATTCCATGGAAATGGAACAAAAGTTGGTCCAATACAATGAAAAACTGCATAAACTGGCTTCCTTAGACCCATTGACGGGGCTTTTGAATAGAAGGAGCATGAGGGAATATCTGGAAAAGAGAATAAAGGCTTATAAGGATGGGCATGTGGAGAATATGGCGTTGGCGATAGGGGATATCGATTTTTTTAAAAAGATAAACGATACATATGGGCATGAGTGCGGGGATCTGGTTTTGAAAAATCTGTCGGCCTTATTTACGGAATGTATGACGGGAAAGGGATGCATCAGCCGCTGGGGCGGGGAAGAATTTCTTTTTGTTTTCCGCAATATGAATGGGGATGAAGCGCTGCTTATATTGAATGGATTGAACAGGGAATTGAAAAAGCTGGAGATTCCATATAAAGGAAAGGCCGTTAAGGTGACGATGACTTTTGGCTTAAGTGAGTTTGACTTTGACCAGGGAATTGATTATGCGGTAAACGATGTGGATAAGAAATTGTACAGGGGAAAAGAGGCCGGAAGGGATCGGACAATATATTAGCGTGAAGAGAAGTTCCAAAGTTCAACGGCATAGGCTGTTTCGTCAGGGACTTCAACTTTACGCCAGACAAGCAAAGCTGTTTGGAGATTTAGGGGTAACGTGTGGCCATGAGGGAAGGAGAAGGTGGGGGATATGTTGTTCCGATGTAAGAACTGCGGAGGAAATGTGGTGTACAGCCCGGATAAGGGAAAGATGCACTGTCCGCATTGTGATGGGATCGACAGTGAAGAAATAGATACAACAGGGGCTAAGACAGAATGCGTCAATTGCGGCGCCCCTTTGGAAATAAAAGAATATAATTCCACATGTAAATGTGAATATTGCGGAAGTTATTTGATATTGGATGAAAGAGTAGGCGGGGGATACCGCCCTCATTTGGTGCTGCCTTTTAAAATCGGGATGAGACAGGCGGTGAGCCTGCTGGAAAATGAGTTTAAAAGCCGTATCTTTACGCCGGGCACTTTTCTGGAAGAGTCAACTTTGGAAGAATTCAAAGGAATGTATGTCCCGTTTTGGATGTATGATTATGGAACGAGGGTTGATTATACGGGAAAGGGTACAAAGGTCAGGGTATGGGTAGGAGGGGATACGGAGTATACGGAGACTTCCTATTACCGGGTAGAACGAAAGATGGGGATTGACTTTCAAAAGGTGCCTGTAGACGCTTCCAGGGAGATGCCGGATGATGTGATGGATTTGATGGAGCCTTTTGATTATGCAGCCCTGGAAGAGTTTCAGGAAAAATATATGTCCGGATTTTATGGGGAGATTTATAATGAAGGGGCTGATGAATTAGAGGAAAGGGCATACCGGAAAGCGGAGGAGGATGCGGATAGCCTGTTGAGGGAAACGATTAATGGATATACAACTATTGTTCCTGAACGCAAAGACGTCCATATGGAAAGAAAGGCTGTCCATTATACGCTTCTGCCGGTCTGGCGTTATATTTACCGGTATCAGGGGAAAGAGTACCCTTTTTATATGAACGGTCAGACCGGTAAGATTACCGGTACGACTCCGGTGTCAAAAAAGAAAGTAATAGCTTACGGAGGCACTGTATTTGTAACGGTATGGATGGCATTGTCTTTTTTGGCCGGGATTATGGGGTTAGTGTGAGAAGTGCTTCTAACCACTCGCAGCAGAGGCTGCTTCGTGGAGAAGCACTAAGTCTCACACGGGAGAATGCCTAAAATACGGCATTCTCCGCACAGATTTGAGATTCCGCGAAGCGGAATCATGGGGGCTAGTGTGAAGAGAAGTTCTAAAGCTCAACAGCAGGAGCTGTTTCGCTAAGAACTTCTAGGGTTCGCGCAGCGAACCGCCCTTCACACCGAAGAATGCCTGAAACGCGGCATTCTTCATCAGGATTTGCGCTGCTACGAAGCAGCGGCATGGGGGTTAGTATGAAGCAGTATTTTCGTTATTTTCGGTGGCTGTTTGCATTCACCGTTGTTATGGCGCTTTGTTACGGAGGGATTTGTCTGCTGCATAGTATGCAGACAAAACCGGAGCGGACCAATCAGGAAAGTTTGACCAGTCAAAGGGTCTTTGATTATGGCGATGTGCTTTCAGATGAGGAAGAAGAGAAATTAAGCCGTCTGATCGCTAAGAGGGAAAAGCAGACGGGCTGTGATATTGTACTTGTCACTCTGAACGAGTCTTTGAAAGAGTATGCCAGGGAAAAGGAAGCGCATGTACCTTATCATGAATTTGTCCGTGTATATGCGGAAGAATTTTATGATTATCATGCATTTGGATATGATAAACCGATTGGAGACGGCGTCCTTCTGGTGGATAATTGGTTCAGGGAAGATGACGGAAGGATTTATACATGGCTTACTACTGTCGGCAAAGCAAAAGATAAATATACCAGTGCGCGTACCGACCATCTGTTGGACGAGGTCTACCGTTATATAGAAAAAGATCCCTACTTAGCATATCAGGCATATATTAATGGTTTTTACCATGATATGGCGGGAAGCGGGTTTTTTACGTTTTCTTTGCCTTATTGGCTTCCGGCGGCGGCCGCGTTGCTTTCCATGATAGGTTTTGTTGCCCTTCACTGGAGCGGTAAAAAGGGGGAAAAAACAGTTGTTCCTTCTACCTATGTAAACGGAAGCCCGCAAATTTATAAAAGAGAAGATGTTTTTATAAATAAAATTGTGACGAGGAGACATATCCAGAGGAGCAATGGTGGCAGTGGAGGCAGCAGCGCCGGCAGAAGCCATGGAGGGCATCATGGGGGCGGCGGGCATAGCAGATAGGTCGCGGAGAGCAAAACGCAGATTCTTCGGATATTAATAGCGGAAACAACAATCCAAGTTGTTTCCGCTTTATTGTGGAATTAAAAACTTCATCCAAATCCTGTATGTTCCTATTCGACAAAAACAGTATTATATCTGTCAATACATTTCCCCAGGGTTTCAGAAAAGTGGCCGATGGAGCCAAGCGGCGCGCCGGAACCGCTCAAATCGAGGGGCTGTCCGCTTTCGACCTGTTTGATCATCCATTCAAGGGCTTGAATCAGGGAATTGAAAAGGCCGTCAAAAGGGCGTGAGTTGCTTAAGGATTCTTTGATTAGTTGGTTATTGTCCGCAGCAGCGGCGTCAAAATCGCTGACCACGGTTATAAGCTCATCATATAAAGTGCGGATTTCCGTAAGATCAAGGTCGGTAATCGTCTCATCGGTAATCCCCTGTTCATAAATGACGTCCAATACCTGTTTTCCGATAGAGATGCTTCGGCTGGCATTATATGCGATCAGCAGTCCGTCTTCTTTCATTTGCGCTTCTTCTTTTGCAGTCCTTTCATCCCCCATTTCAGAAACGGCATCGATGTATTCGTAGCCAAGGGGGGCGAATGCGTCGGCGGCCGCGTAGATGGCCGCGTGGAAGTCTTTTGCTTTCTGGTATTGATTGTCGGCATAATCATTACAACTGCTGATTTCTGAAAAAGTATCCATTAGGCTGCGCAGAGGGTCTGCCATTTCTTTTACTAAATCATCCAATTCCCCGTAATCCGGTTCCATATCGGCAAGGAGAAGGCAGTCGTCAATAATATCACTGTTTTTTCCATAGACCCGGAATCCATAGGTAAGGCCGGTGTCCGGCAGTAAAGAAAATTCTTCCGTATAATCGACAACTGTATAATAATAATCGATGGAATCGAGGATATCGACAATATCATTGTTTAAGTCCACATAATAGTTGAATTTGATCAAATCCATTTGTTCCGGGGAAAGTCCGGGGCCTTCCTCCTCTTCCAAGCCGCCTGTTTCGCCGGAGGGTTCTTCTTCCGTTTCTTCATCAGGGGCTTTTGCGCTTTCCCTTACGGGTTTCTCGAATGGAAGGCCGTCTGTATCCTTTGTCCCGCAGCCGGCCAACATGAGTGCGGAAAGCAGGATGGCTGCAGTGGTTCTCCATTTGTAATTTATCATAGTCTGCCTCGTTTCTGCGCGGTTTGTTGGATATAGCAGATTCGCGGACGCCGCGCAGACGCAAACCTGCAGATTAAAAAAGATTTAATCTTTTCTTCAATTGATGTTTTTCCCCAAACGGTTTTGATGTATGTAATCCGGGGAAAGAAAAAGCCCCCATAGCAGTATGGAGGGCCCTTGCAGTTTAAGCTCTATATTGTGTATTTAAGCCATCTTATTTACAGCTTGAGCAAGACGGGAAACTTTCCTAGAAGCAGTATTCCTATGATATACGCCTTTTTTTCTGCTTTGTCGATAACAGAAGTAGCTGCTATCAAGGCAGCGCTTGCTGCAGATTTGTCGTTCGCTTCAATGGCAGCCCTTACTTTTTTTACCGCCGTCTTTACACTCGATCTGATTGCTTTGTTTCTTTCTGCTTTGGTCCTATTTACCAAAATTCTTTTTTTTGCAGATTTGATGTTAGCCAAGACCCATACCTCCTATTGTGATTAATCCTTCTTTTTTCAGGAATGTTTCATTAAATGCGGACACGGACGTTTTAATGTAAACATACGCATATTATTGTAGAGTAAGACTTTCCTTATGTCAATACATATTTTGTTTATTTTTGCGGAAAATATGGCTTATGAAAGTTTTTTGGGGCAATCATTTTTTTGCCTGCATAGATTAAACAAAGAAAAGGTTTGGGAGCGGACAGATGAGTTGTTTTCAGGTAAGGACAGATTTAGCCTTAGAGGCAAGAGAAAGCATCAAAGAATCGGAAGACGGCATCCGGGGGGTCAGGGTAGAAGAAACATATGATGAAAAGAATGAAATCAGGGTGACAAAAGTAATTATAGAGACGAAAAACGGTGCAAAGGCGATGGGGAAGCCTATGGGGAAATATGTGACGCTGGAAGCTCCGGGCATGGTGGAGCAGGAGGAGGACTATCATCAGGAAATTTCTTCCGAATTGGCAAGGCAGTTAAAAGATATCATACCGGACATACAAAAAGAGCAGTCGATACTGATTGTCGGGCTGGGGAACCGCGATGTGACGGCGGATGCGCTGGGCCCTAATGTGGCGGATAATTTATTCATCACACGGCATGTGGTAAAAGAATATGGAAAAGCGGCATATAATAAATCGCAGATGCATATGGTGAGCAGCATTGTTCCCGGGGTGATGGCCAAGACGGGCATGGAGAGCGCGGAAATCATAAAGGGCGTAGTGGAGCAGACAAAACCGGATGTGGTCATTGTGATAGATGCATTGGCGGCCCGTTCTACAAAGCGCCTGAATCGGACGGTGCAGATTACAAATACGGGGATCCATCCCGGATCGGGAGTGGGAAACCACAGGGATGCTTTGACGAAAGAGAGCCTGAAAGTGCCGGTGATCGCCATTGGGGTGCCTACGGTAGTGGATGCAGCCACTATTGTGAATGATGCGTTGGCCGATAAAGCGCCTGCCAATCTGACAGAATTGAACAATATGTATGTAACGAGCAAAGATGTCGATTATCAGGTAAAACAGATTAGCCATATTATATGCGACGCCATTAATGAAGCGTTGGAATTATAAAATCTTTTCCGGCATATAATTGCCTAGTACGGTGTGTCTGTACAGGTAAAGAGGTGATGGGATTGTATTCCGGGAGGAAGGATAAAAAAAAGATAAAACGTAAGATGATTGCCGGTTGTATGGCGGCTCTTGTGGGGATAGCGGTTTTCTGTGCGTTAGCCCCATCGTTTTCCGGTAAGGACGGGTACGGGGGGGAGCGTTTTTGGGGAAAAGCGGTTGTTTGGATGCAAGGACAGATGAACCGGATCTATCTGCCTGTTTTTGCTTTTCTGGAAGAGGAGACAGGCATACATAAAAGCCTTTTGGAAGTGTTGGAAGAAATCCTGTTTCATCAGGCGCCTGTTTATAAATACAGTGAGGAACAGGCGGGGATGCAGGTTAGTATAGAGGATGAGGATACATATGATCTTTTAATCCGTCAGGAAGGGACGGATGAAGAATATAAGGGGGTGGAAGACGGCTCGCTGGAGTATGGGGAAGATGCGCTTCATATTGACGGGGATTTGGAAAAGGGGATGTTGGAGGAAAATAATTCATATAACGAAAAAAAACAAAAAGAAGAAGAGGAAGAGAAGGAAGAGGAAGAAGCTCTGGATAAAGAGGGGGCGGAAACGAAGGGGGAAGAGAAGGAATTCCAGAAGGCGGAAAAGAAAAGCTATGAATATGATTGGGGAAGCGTCAGGGAATATGAGGATATCGTATCGGCTTTCTATGCGATCGACAGCACGACTTCGATTACGGATGAACAGTTGAATCTTGAAAATCTGTTGGGAAAGGATATGGGGATAGAAGGCGGGCCGGAAAACCCTCAGATATTGATTTATCATACGCATTCCCAGGAGGCTTTTGCGGACTCGGTGGAAGGTGACGTATCCACGACCATTGTAGGGGCAGGGGATCGGCTTGCCAAGATCCTGACGGAAAAATATGGATTCTGCGTGCTTCATCATACGGGGGAATACGATGTGGAGGCGAGGGATTACGCATATTCCAATGCGCTTCCCGAGATAGAGCGGATATTGGCAGAAAACCCTTCGATAGAAGTAGTGATCGATCTGCACCGGGATGCGGTAGCGGAGGGGAGGAAGCTGATGGTGAACCTGCAGGGGAAACCAACAGCGCAGTTTATGTTTTTTAACGGGTTAAGCAGGACGAGGTCGAAGGGGGATATTTCTTATTTGGAAAATCCTTACGTAAATGATAATCTGGCTTTTTCTTTTCAGGCACAGGTGGCGTGCAACGAATATTATCCGGGGTTGGCAAGAAGGATCTATCTGAAGGCTTATCGATATAATATGCATCTTAAAGCAAAAAGCATGTTAATTGAACTGGGCGCCCAGACCAATACGGTAGAAGAAATCATGAATGCCTGCGAGCCTCTGGCGCATGTGCTTGCAAAAGTGCTTTATGGGGAAACCGGCGCGCAGGCCAGGGAAGCAGCCGGGGTGGAAATGGAGCAGTGAACGGGGTTCCATAGGCTTTGAAACAGAGAATGGACAATGATGGCAGATATATGATATACTTACTCCGATTAAAAGAAGCGATCAACATAGAGCGGGAAGGAATGACGGAGGAAGCATATGCCAGGTATAGATCAAAGTAAAATCAGGAATTTTTGCATTGTTGCACATATAGACCATGGGAAATCCACATTGGCAGACCGGATTATAGAAAAAACAGGGCTGCTGACAAGCAGGGAGATGCAGTCCCAGGTGCTTGACAATATGGATTTGGAAAGGGAGCGGGGAATCACGATCAAGGCGCAGACTGTCCGCATTATTTATCAGGCAAAGGACGGAGAGGAATATATCTTCAATTTGATCGATACGCCCGGGCATGTGGATTTTAATTACGAAGTGAGCCGCAGCCTGGCTGCCTGCGACGGAGCGATCTTGGTAGTGGACGCCGCCCAGGGGATTGAGGCGCAGACTCTTGCAAATGTATATCTTGCCTTGGATCATAATTTGGATGTGTTTCCGGTAATCAATAAAATTGACCTGCCCAGCGCCCAGCCGCAGTGGGTAAAAGACGAAATTGAAGACGTTATCGGCATAGAGGCGCAGGATGCGCCATTGATCTCGGCGAAAAACGGGATTGGGATAGAAGAAGTCCTGGAAGCGGTGGTGGCGAAAGTGCCTGCCCCGTCCGGCAGTCCGGACAACCCTTTACAGGCTTTGATCTTCGATTCATTGTATGATTCATATAAAGGGGTTATCGTTTTTTGCCGCATTAAGGAAGGAAAAGTGAGGAAAGGGACGCAAATCCTGATGATGGCTACCGAGGCCAAGGCCGAGGTGGTGGAAGTAGGATATTTCGGGCCCGGGCAGTTTATTCCATGTGAAGAACTGTCGGCGGGCATGGTAGGGTATATTACGGCTTCCATTAAAAATGTGAAGGATACGGCGGTGGGAGATACTGTGACGGATGCAAAAAATCCTTGTGCGGAGCCTTTGCCGGGTTATAAGAAGGTAAACTCCATGGTGTTTTGCGGAATGTACCCGGCGGATGGGGCGAAGTACCCGGATTTGCGGGACGCCCTTGAAAAGCTGCAATTGAATGACGCTGCTTTGCAGTATGAACCGGAGACTTCGGTGGCGCTTGGGTTTGGCTTCCGCTGCGGTTTTTTGGGCCTGCTGCATCTGGAAATTATTCAGGAGAGGTTGGAAAGAGAGTATAATTTGGATCTGGTAACGACGGCTCCCGGGGTTATTTATAGAGTGCATAAGAATAACGGAGAGATGGTGGAGCTGACGAATCCTACAAATCTGCCGGACCCTTCGGAAATTGATTTTATGGAAGAACCGGTGGTGAGTGCGGAGATTATGGTGACTACGGAGTTCATAGGGCCGATCATGGAGCTTTGCCAGGAACGGAGGGGGCGTTATCTGGGAATGGAATATATTGAGGAAACAAGGGCGCTGCTAAAGTATGAGCTTCCTTTGAACGAAATCATTTATGATTTCTTTGATGCGTTAAAATCACGCTCCAGAGGATATGCTTCTTTTGATTATGATTTGAAGGGCTATGAGGAGTCGAAGCTGGTAAAGCTGGATATTTTAATCAATCACGAAGAAGTGGATGCATTGTCCTTCATCGTACATGCGGACAGCGCTTACGATAGAGGCCGCAAAATGTGCGAAAAATTAAAAAATGAAATCCCGAGGCATTTGTTTGAAATCCCGATACAGGCAGCAGTAGGGGGGAAGATCATTGCCAGAGAGACGGTAAAGGCGATGCGTAAGGATGTGCTGGCGAAATGTTATGGCGGCGATATTACGCGGAAGAAAAAACTTCTTGAGAAGCAAAAGGAAGGGAAGAAGCGGATGCGGCAGATTGGGAATGTGGAGATTCCGCAAAAGGCGTTTATGAGCGTGTTGAAGCTGGATGATAAATAGGAAAGGATTGGGTGCGGTGCGGGAGATTGGGATATATGTGCATGTTCCGTTTTGCGTAAGAAAGTGCCTGTATTGCGATTTCTTATCTTTTCCGGCGGGAGAAGAAGAGCGGGAAAGATATGTAAAGGCTTTGCTTAAAGAGATAGAGGCCGGGGCCGTCCGGTACGGGGATTGCCTGGTGGACAGTGTATTTTTTGGAGGAGGGACCCCTACAGTACTGTCAGGGGGGCAGCTTATCCGGCTGATGTCCGGGTTAAAGGACGGATTTGCTTTTAGGAAGGATGCAGAAATTACTTTGGAAGCAAATCCGGGAACGGTGGATGAAAGAAAACTGGGAGATTGTATAGAAGCAGGATTTAACCGGATCAGCATTGGGGCGCAATCCTTGCAGAAGGAGGAGCTTGCGATGATTGGAAGAATGCATTCGGCAGAGGACTTTTTTTTGGCTTACCGTTGGGCGAGGGAGTCCGGGTTCCGGAATGTAAACGTGGATGTGATGGCGGCCTTGCCCGGACAAAAAATCCTGACATACCTGGACAGCCTGGAAAGGCTGGCGGATTTGGAGCCGGAGCATATATCGGCTTACAGCCTGATCGTGGAAGAAGGGACTCCTTTTTATGAATGGTACGGGGAAAGCGGAAAGAGGGAGGCCGGTATGGCGGCCCTGCCTTCCGAAGAAGAGGATCGGCTGATGTATGAGCGGACCGGGAAGATTCTGGCACAAAGAGGCTACGGACGGTATGAAATATCCAATTACGCCAAACCGGGATTTGAGTGCAGGCACAATATAGGGTATTGGAAACGTCGTGATTATGCAGGATTCGGTCTGGGATCCTCTTCCATGATGGGCAATATACGTTGGAAGAACACTTCTGATATGGGGGAATATCTGCATTTGATGGAGAAAACCCCGCAATTGGAGGCGGTAAGGAAGGAGAGACATCCCTTAAGCGTAAAGGAGCAGATGGAGGAATTTATGTTTTTGGGGCTCCGTTTGACACAAGGGGTTTGGAAGGAAGAATTCCATAATGTTTTTGGCGTAAAGATAGAACATATTTATGGGGAAACGATTCAAAAACTTTGTAAACAGGGCTTGTTGACAGAAGGCGATCAAGTGAAACTGACCCCTTACGGGAGGGATGTCAGCAATTACGTGATGGCCGAATTCCTATTTTAACAAAGAAGGCTGCCTTTCAAAGGAGAGGAGGCCCGTGCCAATGGAGGATGCCTTTGTTTGTCAAGGGAAGTGGATAGATACCGATATTTTTAAAAAAATCCCTTAAAACATTGCTATTTTTTTCAAATTTTTGTATAATATATATAATTTTAAAAATTGAATTCCTGAATTGGGAAAGGCACTAGAAAGGCGGTAAAGTCATAGAATATAATAAATTGACTTTGGGGGCGCCTTTTGAAAACTTTTCAGAAACCTTTAACCGCAGAAGAAGAAGCCCATTATATTCAGATGCTGCAAAAAGGGAGCAGTGAGAAAGCCAAGGAAGCGAGGGAGATTCTTATTGAGCGCAACTTACGTCTGGTTGCCCACATTGCCAAGAAGTATCAGAACGTGGATGAGGAAATGGAAGATCTGATATCCATCGGGACAATAGGGCTGATCAAGGCGGTTTCCTCTTTTGATTCCAGCAAGGGAAAGCTCAGTACGTACGCGTCCAGGTGCATCGATAATGAATTGCTGATGCTGCTGCGTTCCAAGAAGAAAACTTCAAAAGAAGTCTCTTTATATGAGCCGATAGGAACTGACAAGGAAGGGAATGAGATCAATCTGCTGGATATTATAGAGTCTGAACAGGTTGATGTGATAGACCGGATGGAATTATCCGTAAATTTAAGGAAACTTGGGCGGATATTGCAGGATCTGGAGGAAAGGGAAAAAGAAATTATTTTTTTGCGGTATGGGCTGATTACAGGAAAAGAAGTGACACAAAGGGAAATAGGGGAAAGGCTTGGCATATCCCGGAGTTATGTATCACGGATAGAAAAAAGGGCATTGATAAAATTAAGAAGAGGGTTTGAAAAAGAGTAAAGACGACAGATAAGGGGGAAGCGGTATGCTTTTTGTCAAGACAGACAGATTAAAACAAGGGATGAGGCTGGCAAGGCCGATTTATAATAAGGATGGGGTTTTGCTTTATGAACGCAATTCCAAACTGACATATCAGGGGATCCAAAGTATAAGGACGTTTGGGCTGCTTGGGTTGTTCGTATTGGAGCCTGCGGAGCCGGTGCCTCCAATGACCCAGGAAGATATCTTATTTGAACGTTTTCAGACGATGACGGTATTTGCTTTAAGGGATGAATTGAACCGGATCAAACAGGATAAAAAGAAGAGCCATAAGCTGCATACGATCGTAAATAATATTTTGCAAAGATATGGATATATGGATAAAAAAATCAATTTTATCCAGAATTTACGCAGCAAGGAGGACTACATATATAAACATTCCCTGAATGTGGCTATTTTATGTGCAATGACAGCTCACGTATTGAATATGAAGAGGGAAGAGCAGGCGGACATTATTACGGCAGCCCTCGTCCATGATATAGGGAAGTTGTCTATCCCTAAGGCGATGGCGCAAAAAGACAACCTGAATGAAGACGAACTGGAAGTAATCAGGACCTATGAGATGGCCGGGCATGAACTGGTAGGCGTTGTATTTCCCGGAGAGCCTGCCGTTAAGAGGCTCTGCATGCAGATGAATAAAGCATTAAGCAGTGCAAAAGCGGGGGAAACGGATAGTATGAGCAAATTGACACTGGGAGCTAAAGTGCTTATCGTTGCTGAAACCTATGATACAATGACGGCAATGCGCCTAAACCAGCCGCCGGAGTCGGAAGTCGTAACGATTAAATATTTGTTGGCCCATCCGGAGATTTTTGAACCGGCCATTGTAGATGCCCTGATCCAGTCTATCAATATACTGATACCCGGTGTCAGTGTGGAGCTGAGTACGAGGGAAAAAGCAATTGTTATCCGCAATAATGAGGAAAATGTATTAAGGCCTATGGTGTTAGGCTTTAAAGACAATAATATTATAGACCTGGGAGACAGGAATTATAAGGATATAGAGATTACGGATATCATGAAGACGATGGATAACCGTTATGTCATAGATACCCAGACTTTGATCGATAACGGCTTCCATGTGCCGGTACCGAAAGAGGCCGAGATGCGGATCGGCATTGCCCAGGAAGAGGCAGTGAAAGAAAACATAACAGAGGAAAGCAGCTTGGAAGAAGTTGTGGATAAAGTTGAAGAAGAAGCGGAAGCGGAAGCAGATACGGAATAGGCTATGGACAGCCTTCCAATAGCGCCTGATTTTTGAAGTTCAATTCTAACAGCATTTTTCATTACGGTTGGCAGTCGTCCAACCGTAAGAAAATGCATTGTCTCATTTGGGGGATCCCCATGATTTCACTTTTTTACAATCAAATAAAGATGCAAGGAGGTATTATGTTTAGTACGATTACATCGGCGGCGATTCTTGGCATGGATGTTGCCATAATCCATGTAGAGGTAGATATTGCCCAGGGGCTGCCAGGTTTTATGTTGGTAGGTTATTTAAGCAGTGAGGTAAGGGAGGCTGGGGAACGTGTAAGAGTTGCCTTAAAAAATGCAGGAATCGTTTTGCCGCCTATGAGGATTACGGTGAATCTTTCGCCGGCAAATATAAGAAAAGAGGGGACTGCGTATGATCTTCCCATTGCGGCGGGGATTCTGGAAGCGCTGGGACATATTCCAAAAGGATGTACGGAAGGAATGCTCATAGCGGGTGAACTGGGGCTGGACGGGAGGATCAACCCAATCAGGGGAGCGTTGCCGTTAGTAAAAAAAGCAAAAGAAGAAGGATACGGCAGATGTTTGCTCCCGACGGGAAATTACAGGGAAGGAAGGCTCATTGACGGTATAGGAATTATTGCAATGCCGGGGTTAAAAGACGCCATAGAATATTGGAAGTGTGAAAAGAAGCATATCTGGGAGGAAGAAGAGGCAGAGGAAGGAACGGAGGAGGATGGCCGGCCGGATTTTAGCGAAATCAAAGGACAGGCAGCGGCAAAAAGGGCGGCGGAGATTGCGGCAGCAGGATTTCATAATCTGCTTTTAACCGGGCCTCCCGGTTCGGGAAAAACAATGATAGCCAAAAGGATTCCCGGCATACTTCCGCCCCTTACAAAGGAGGAAGAACTGGAGGTTTCTGCCATTTACAGTATTGCGGGCTTATTATCCAATGGAGGCCATTTGGTGAAACAAAGGCCCTTTATGGATCCTCACCATACAGTCACAGCACAAGCTTTGGCCGGAGGAGGGAAGACGGTAAGGCCCGGAATGATCAGCCTTGCCCATAAAGGGGTTTTATTTTTCGACGAACTGCCGGAATTCAAGCCTGATGTCATTAATTTGTTAAGACAGCCTTTGGAAGAAAAGAAAATATGTATCGCCCGGTTGAGCGGGAATTATATTTTTCCTGCGGATTGCATGTTTGTGGCAGCGATGAACATCGCAACAACGAAATTGATACAATGCGGAACCGCTGAAAAGGCTGAAAATAAGGCATTTCAAGGAATCGGTAAGGTGGGTTATTGGATTTTGGTGTCTGTTGCGGTAAAATGGAATCAGTCCTGTTTAGCACTTTGCACCTCTTTTTAACGATAGCTGGGCAATCGTTAAATCTTTAGAAAGCGGTTGCTGCCCGGCGCAGAATGCTTTTTGATTCGTATTTTACATAGGAGACCGTTATGATAACGAAAGAAGAGATAAAAAAATTGGAAGGAAATTATTTTGAGGTGCTGCAGGCAGGGGCTTTTGCAATCACTTTGAAGTCAAAAAACACAGGCCATTATTGGCACCTGCTTGAAAGGGAATATCCCTCATTCCGGCATTTCGCAATTTACCATAAGCATAATGCCTCTGATGCATACCATGCCCAGGGGACGGCTTGTGACCTGGCAGCGGCAGTATCCGGAATCATATCACATGATGAATTTCAGATGAATGGGCGTAAGAAAGCCTACAAAGAAAAGGGGAAAATATGAGTCGGGAAATTTATTTCAGTCTTGTTAATGTGAGGAAGTATCTGAGGGTGGATAGGACGACAGGGAAAAGTGAAATCGTACCTGTTACAAACCGGAACGCTCTGCCAGTGGAGCGTCATATGGAGTTGCTTAATTTGAATGATGAGGAGCATATTTATTTGGAGTGCATAGAGGAGAATTTTGAAAACTGAATATAAACGTGAAAAATGCATCCACTCCCCATGCTGGAATCCATTAATCATAATGATTATAGTTTCCGGCATCGGGGGCGAACGCATTTTGAAAAATTGTTAAAGCAGATACAGATAAAAGACAGCCCCGATCCTTGCGGTGTGGCAGGGTGGTTGAAAATTTCCTGATGGGCGACTATTCCTTTTCGTTTTCTATGTTTGAGGATATATTTTCTGCCTTTTCATTTTCGGCAGTCTGTTCCGCAGCCTTTTGGGAGTGGCGCGCATAGAGCTGATCCCATGGGAGGGGATTGCGGGCTTTTTTGTTGTAATAAAGCAATAAGGATTCTGCAAATCCCATACTTCCAGGAC
>CAOKPU010000035.1 GCA_948470755.1 uncultured Lachnospiraceae bacterium
TAAAAAATCGGCGCGACAGGATTTGAACCTGCGACCTCTGCGTCCCGAACGCAGCGCTCTACCAAACTGAGCCACGCGCCGATATATGTTGTGTTGCAACAAATAAGATAATACAATATTTTATACCCATTTGTCAATGTTTGTACTGTACATTTTTTTAGAATTTGATATAATTCCTTTGCATAGGTACAAAAAAAGAAGTAGGTGATGATAAATGGCAGCGAATATAAAGGTGATGACGGAAGGCAAGCCGTTGAAATTGATTTTTTCTTTTGCCCTTCCTTTGATGATTGGGAATGTATTTCAACAATTGTACACGGTAGTGGATACGATGGTAGTGGGGCAAGTGCTGGGAGTAAATGCGCTGGCGGCTTTGGGGGCTTCGGATTGGCTGAATTGGATGATGCTTAGCGTAATTCAGGGTTTTTCCCAGGGCTTTTCCATTTTAATGGCTCAGGAGTTTGGGGCGGGGAATAAGAAAAGGCTGAAAAAGGTGGTGGGGAACGCAATGGCGCTGTCGGCTGTCAGCGCGGTATTCCTGCTTATTTTAGGGGAAGTTATGATATTCCCGGTATTAAAATTATTACATACTCCTGATGCGATTATCAGCCAGTCTTTATTGTATCTGCGTATTATGTTTGCAGGGGTGCCGATAGTGATGGCATATAACCTTTTTGCATCCATACTGCGGGCGCTTGGCGACGGGAGGACGCCGCTGTATGCAATGATAACGGCGGCGGCCATCAATATCGTCCTGGATCTTATTTTTGTTATGGGTTTTGGATGGGGGATTGCAGGAGCGGCAGCCGCGACTGTGATCGCCCAGTTTAGTTCCGGTTTATATTGCTATTTTTATATTAGGAAAATAGAGATGCTTTCCCTAAACAGGGAAGATTTCCGTCTGGAAAAGGGACTGGATGTTAAATTGTTCTTCCTGGGGCTTCCTATGGCATTCCAGAATGCGATTATTTCAGTGGGAGGGATGATTGTCCAGACAGTGGTCAATGGGTTCGGCGTTATTTTTATTGCAGGGTTTACGGCAACCAATAAGCTTTATGGAGTATTGGAGGTTGCGGCGACTTCTTATGGGTATGCGATGATTACTTATGTAGGGCAGAACCTTGGGGCGGGAAAAGTGGACAGGATAAGGAGGGGGATGAGGGCGGCCCTTGGGATTGCCGTTCTTACTGCGGCGGTGATCGCGGCGTGTATGCTTTTCTTCGGACAAGGTATTTTGGGATGTTTTATTTCGGGGGAACCGCAGGAAGTGGAAATGACGATGGGGATTGCTTATCATTATCTTTCCATTATGAGTATTTGTCTGCCTGTCTTATATATATTGCATGTAATACGTTCTGCTTTGCAGGGGATGGGGGATACTTTGATGCCGATGGCGTCCGGCATTGCGGAATTTGTGATGAGGACGGGAACGGCTGTGGCGCTTCCGCTGGTAATAGGGGAAGAGGGGATTTTTTATGCGGAAATCCTTGCATGGATGGGGGCGGACGTAATTTTAGCCGGCAGTTATTTTGTCCGTATGAGAAAAATGTAAAAGTTTGCAAGATTATTTGGGCTGCTTATGTTTTGTCCATTGAAAGAAAGCAGGTACTATGTTAGACTGATAAAGAAGAATTTACTAAAGTGGGGAAGCAAAGATGGAAAATAAATTTTGGGCGTTAGAATCTTCTTTAAATACGATCTTAAATATTCAGATGGGCAGTAACATAAGGCTGCGGGAATTAAAGAAAGTGGAGGAATATACAAAGGGGCTTGTGAATTTGCCGAAGGCTGGTGCAGCAACTATTAAAGCCGTGCTGGATACGTTTGCATATGAACTGCAGAATGGCACAGCGAACGAAGAGTGTACCGGCGGGTATAATAAAATATTGAAAAAGGAGTTAAATATAAATAGGACCCTTAGAGGACAGAAATGCGTTATTTATGGAGACAATTGGCTGTCGGAGGAAGTTGCAAAAAGAATGCGCGCTAAAAATTACTGCGTGTTTCATTGGAGGGCGGTAAATCCTGCCTATATTAATGAATACGATCTTTATTTTTTATGCGCAGACCCGTCTAAGGCATATGGGCTTTCTGCCATTCAGGATAATGAAAAGATAATTAAGGTATGGGAATATTTAAAGTATCAGTTTATTACATTCCCTTCTTTTTATAAAACCTACAGTAATTTTAAAAGGCAGGACGGGGGAAAAATAAAGTGCGTTATAACGGGAGGCGCTAATATTGTGAATGCTGTCCGCAGCAAGCTGCTTCATATTAATGCCGTATCTTTGGCCAATAGCGCCCAGGATATTTTTTATGATTTTAAAATGTTCAGCCATGCATATGAATCCATGCCTAATATAAAATATGCCATAATAGGGCTGGCGCCTTATGCCCTGCGTTATGATATGTCAAAATCCAGAATGGAACGCAGGCATTGCATTGTATATTATCCTATTACGGGAACGATGCATAACTGGGAGGAAGGAGAGCATCTGGCTTCGGTTTTCCAGGAGGAAGACAGGAGAATAAAACAGTTTTTTGATGAAGAATATATTCAGGACTTATTTGATATTTATGAAAAAAACAGTTATGGGTTAAAGGAAGAAAGAGAAAAAATATTTGACAGCGGCGCTGTTTCCAAGGAATGCGCGGAAATCAATGCACAGGAAATCGATGAGCTTTATCAAAGGCCATATACGGATATTCTTTTGGAAAATAAGGTGATACTGGAGGAATATGCACGTTTTTGTCAGATAAAGGGGATCAAAGCTATCTTCTTAATTCCCCCTTATACAGGCTGGTATCAAAAACATATGTACAAAGTGTACTACCGTGAACTTTTGGCGGCATTGAAGGTTTATTGTTCAAAATACGACGCTATGCTGATAGATATGCTTCCGGTGAATCTTCCCGATTGTTGTTTTAAGGATTATGGGGATTTAAACCATATCGGCGCGGTGAAGGTGGCCAGTTATTTGAATGAAGTATTTGATAATGAATAATGGTGGTTCAATCGGGATTGCGGCTGCGTGGAAGCTTTGCATAGCAGCCGGATAAAGATTGTTGCCGGAGTTGGAAAATGGAAAGTAACGGACTAAGCGGCATCCGGGAAGAAATCCTTAAGATGGCGGATGCAAAATACAGAGAATTTCAAATAAAGCTTCTTCCGGATACGGAGAATTTTGTAGGAGTGCGGCTTCCTAATCTGAGAAAGCTGGCAAAGAGGATTGCGGCTTTCGATGCGGAAGGATATCTAAAGGTTTCTTTAAAAAAGAGGCCGGAAGAAGAGTTGTTTGAAGAAATCATGCTTCAGGGAATGGTGATCGGATATATGAAGGGGGATATATCCGATATTTTTTCTTATACGGAGGTTTTTGTCAAAAAAATTGACAACTGGTCGGTATGTGATAGTTTTTGCAGCGGCTTCAAACATGCATTGTCATATCCGGAAAAGACATGGGAATGGCTGAAAGGCTTTTGGTCTTCGGGGGATGAGTTCCAGGCAAGATTTGGGATTGTCATGCTGATAGACTACTATATAAATGATAAATATATCCGGCGGCTGTTTCCTATTTTTGATTCTGTCAAGCAGAAGGGTTATTATGTGGAAATGGCGGTTGCATGGGCAGTTTCCATATGTTATATAAAGTACCCTGACTTGGGTATGGAATATCTGAGGAAAAATAAGCTGGATGATTTTACTTACCATAAAGCCTTGCAGAAAATAACAGAATCTTTGTGTGTGCCTGCAAAGGAAAAAGAGATGATAAAAAAGATGAAGCGTAGAGAGAACGGAGGGCGGCAGGAGTGGACAGAGCGGCTGTGATTTTAAAAAAAGGGGAAGGAAGAGCGGTAAAGGCCGGAGGAATGTGGATCTTTGATAATGAAATCGACAAAATAGACGGCCATTTTGAAAATGGGGATATTATTGAAGTGCATGACTTTGACGGTTATTTTATGGGATATGGATTTATCAACATGAATTCCAGAATCAGAGTAAGGATAATGTCCCGGAAAAGGGAAAATCCGGTGACGGAAGAATTGATAGAAAGCAGGGTACGGTCGGCATGGGACTATAGGAAACAGGTAATTGATATTTCTTGCTGTCGTTTGATTTTTGGGGAAGCTGATTTTCTGCCGGGAATTGTAATTGATAAATTCTCGGATGTCCTTGTGGTAGAGTCATTGGCTCTTGGGATTGATAAGCTAAAACCGGTCATCTTGGACAAGCTCAAAAAAGCGCTTTCCGAAGACGACGTCCATATCCGAGGGATATATGAAAGAAGCGATGCTAAAGTAAGGGAAAGTGAAGGGATGGAAAGATGGAAAGGGTTTATTGGGGATCCTTTTGATACAAAGGTAGAGATTGTTGAAAATGGCATAAGATATATTGTGGATGTAAAAGAAGGGCAAAAGACCGGCTTTTTCCTGGATCAGAAAAATAACCGCGCCGCTGTCCGGAAAATATGCAAAGGAAAAAGGGTGTTGGACTGTTTTACCCACACCGGTTCTTTTGCTTTGAATGCCGGCATGGCCGGTGCAGCGTCGGTTCTCGGAGTGGATTCTTCTATGACGGGGATCCTGCAGGCGGAAGAAAATGCCAGATTAAATTGTTTGGAAAATAAAGTGAAGTTTGAATGCGCTGATGTATTTGACCGACTGCCTGAACTGGAAAAGACGGGGGAAAAATTTGATGTAGTGATTTTAGACCCGCCTGCTTTTACCAAATCCAGAAGTTCGGTAAAAAATGCGGTGAAAGGTTATCGGGAAATAAATATGCGGGGATTGAAGCTGGTAAATGAGGGAGGATTTCTTGCTACTTGCTCCTGTTCGCATTTTATGGAACCGGAATTATTTGCAAAGACCATAAAAGAGGCCGCAAAAAGCGCCCATAAGAGGTTAAGACAGGTGGAGTTTTGTACACAAGCGCCTGATCATCCCATTCTTTGGGCGGCTGATGAATCTTATTATTTAAAATTTTATATCTTCCAAGTGATGGATGAAAGATAGATAGAGGGGATAAATATTCATGTTTATTTTTACATTACAACGCCTACTGCGGAAGCCCATATCACATCCCATATGGCATTGGAAATAAAAGGAGTGATCAGGAAAGTAACCAGCCAAGGAGTGAAGAAATAGATGTAGACTTCCTCTTTGGCTAATTTTTTGCGGTGGGAGTTATTAGTCTGTGAGTGCATCCGTTTCATAAAATGCAGATTTTTTATCAGGAGGAATACGCAATAACCGATCATTGCGCCGGAAATGTTCATGATAATATCGGTGACATCCGTCACCGCTGTATTGGCGAGACAAAAAATCTGTGATATTTCAATTAAAAGGGAAAATAATAAAATATAAAAAAAAGTCTTTTTCAATGGCTGAAACTGTTTCCAAAGGGTTGGGAGCAAAAGGCCAAGCGGGATATAAATAATAAAACTTTGGATATAATGGCTGGAATTATCAATAAATCCTTTAAAAGGAATAAAATTAAAGGACGGGAAAAAGTTTAACTGATATAAGGATGGCGTATCTGATGACATCAATATAAAACAAATCACTAAAACATATAAGTATAAGCCGAATTGGTGGCGTTTAGGTAATTTATATCTTCTAAAGACTATTTGCAAAATAATCATAAAAGGTATTACACCGATATATGCAGCGAATGTGTTGACACACAATACAGTGAAATCAGACATTTTTATCCTCCCAGTAGATACATTGGCAATAAAATCTAATTTAGTATAATACAGTGATATTATATTTTTGTAAACAAAAATTATAAATTTTTTCCTAAATATAAATATATGAAAGAGTTTTTCTTGGAATGTCTATTACAATCAGCTTATTACATTATACACCTTTTCTCATAAAGCACAATTATAATATTGTGGAAATGGCCGGGTGGAATAAAGTGGCTGATTGATATGCCTTTTATTTTCAAATAATAAAAGAGAAAAAGAGGATTCCGGATCAGGAAATGCCAGTCTTAAAGTATTTGGAAAGAGGTGAAGATATGGACAACAATCAACTCCCAATAGGGCTTGGGCTGTCCCTTGCCATGAACCAGAGGGCGATGGACAGATTTGCCGGTATGACAGAGGCGGAAAAGGAACAGGCTATTGCCAAGAGCAGACAAGTGAAATCTAAAAGGGAAATGGATCGTATTGTCAGCTCATTAGCAGAAGACGATGATGAGGATTTGAAAAGTTTTTTTGGCGGTATGGAATAACGCCGTTCAAATGCCCCGTTGTATGCAACGGGGTATTTTGTTGACAATCGGAAGATAAAATGGAAAAATGATAAAAAAGACAGGAAGGAGACGGGTATATGAAGTTAAGCGCGATGTGTATACGTTGCCTGATGGACAGGCAGGAAGAAAGGGTAAGGGAAGTAGATGATGAAGACAAAAAAGCCGCATTCTTAAAGGATGTGGCAGGGATTATCGCTTCGGCAAAAGAGGAAGATTCAGCCCCCTGCCTGGTATATCATATAAATAAGGTTTATGAGCGTTTGTTTGGGGATGTCATGAGCTATGAGAAAGAAAAAAGGGAATTTAATGCGTTGATGCTTGGGCTGGAAAGAAAGATGGAAGAGGATATCCATGAGGGAAAGGGTGAAGAGAGGATTTTAAAAAACGCATTAAACTATGCGAGGACTGGCAATTATATTGACTTTGGCGCCATGAACTCTGTAGAAAAGGATCAATTGCTGGAGCTTTTGCATAAGGCGAAGGAAGAAGAGGTAGACGAGGATACGTTCGCCATGTTCTTACATGATTTGGAGACTGCAAAAGAACTGGTTTACCTTTTAGATAATTGCGGGGAAATCGTGGCGGATAAACTTTTGATTAAAGTGTTAAAGGAACAATACCCTCATATACATATAATGGCAATGGTCAGGGGAGAGGCCGTATTAAATGATGCGGTTTTGGAGGATGCGGAAGAAGTAGGGTTGACTAAAGTTGCAGAAGTAATCGGCAATGGTAATGGAGTGGCGGGGACCCAGATTAGCATGTTGTCAAAGGAGGCGAGGGATGTTTTAGAAAAGGCGGATATCATTATCTCCAAAGGACAGGGGAATTTTGAAACAATCCATGGCTGCGGATGGAATATTTATTATTTGTTTTTGTGCAAATGTTCATGGTTTTCGGAAAGGTTCGGGATGGAACGGCTTAAAGGCGTATTTATAAACGAAAAAAAACTTGCGGTTTAATCTTCTTGACAAATGAAAGGAATATGATATGATTATATTCGCTGCATATGCAAATGAGTTGCAATTGCAAAATATAGCCAGGGCCCATTGAGAAAGAAGGGGGAATGGGAATCATATGGAGCTGTATAGAAATGTTTCGGAAATGGCAGCAATCCGTGGGAAGGCAGGGAAGGTTTACATGTGGGATATTATCATAGATACGTTGGCGGATGGGGTAAAGCTGCTGCCCTTTTTGTTTATCGCATATCTGGTCATGGAATACATGGAACATAAAATGGCGGAAGGGGCAAAGCGGGCAATAGAGAAAGCCGGAAGGTTTGGCCCGTTATTCGGCGGAATGATAGGGATCTTTCCGCAATGCGGGTTTTCTGCAGCCGCTTCCAATCTATATGCCGGAAAAGTCATAACATTGGGGACATTGATAGCTGTTTTTTTGTCTACTTCCGATGAGATGCTGCCGATACTGATTTCAGAGCATGTGAATGCCGGCATAATCTTCAGATTACTTGGGCTGAAAGCGTTGCTTGGGGTAATCGCCGGTTTTATGGTGGACTTTTTTGCCGGAGGGAAATATAGGGACCGCCATACCCGCCGGGAAAGGTTATACGGGCATATGGATATTGAGCATTTATGCGAGCATGAGCATTGCCGTTGTGAAGATGGGATTGTAAAATCGGCATTACGTCATACATTGAATATTTTTTTGTTTTTGTTATTAGTGACTTTTTTACTTAATGTGATAATTGATTTTGCAGGCGGTGAATTTTTTACAACGATCATGTTAAACAGGCCGTTTTCAGGACATATGATTGCGGGTCTGATAGGGTTGATCCCTAATTGCGCTTCTTCGGTAATGCTTACACAGCTTTACCTTAAGGGAGTAATAGGGCTTGGTATTATGATGTCCGGGTTGTTGGCTGGTACAGGGGCCGGCTTGATTGTCCTGTTCCGCATCAATGATGACAAGAGGGAAAATATAAGGATTGTATCGCTTCTCTACATTATTGGAGTAGCAGCAGGTATTTCTATAGATTTGTTTATGTAGATTGGAAAGCGCTTTTAATGTCTTCGGTACCATGGAGGCCAATGGGGGGTATGAGGGATGGATAATGGTGAAAACAAAGGGGGAGGGATAAGATTTCCCAAAGATGTAAAAAAGACGAAGCAGAGGGAGGAGATATTTCGTATACTGTCCAATGCTTTTAAACCTATGAGTGCGGCGGAAATTTATCAATGCCTTCTGAAGAATGAAAGAAATACAGGTTTTGCCATATCTACGGTATATCGCGTCCTAACGGTTTTTGAAGAAAAAGGATACGTGATGAAATCCACGCTGATGGATGGGGAAATGGCATATTATGAATGGAGCCGGGGAAGCCATAAACATTATGCGGTCTGCCTTAGGTGCCACAAAATGATTCCTTTAAAGTCCTGCCCTTTTGAACATGCAAAAACTTATCCGGTAGAAGACGGCTTTTGCATTACCGGGCATAAACTGGAATTATACGGTTTTTGTAAGAGCTGCCGTGATTGAACAGGCGGAAGCATTTTAATGTGAGGCCTTATTGAGGGGAATATTCCGCATAATTCCCTTTGTCTCCCTTTTTGACGTTGTATAATGCTTGGTCGGCTTGATGCAGCAGAAGGGATACGTTGGTAATTGCCCCATCCGTACAAGAAAAGCCGGCGGAAGCTTTGATAGAGGTTGCCTGGGAATTACCCAGGCTTATTTTATTATTTATTAGCGTTTCAAAAAAAAGATCCAACAAGCGGACGACTTCATATTTTTCCCGACAGCCAAAAAGCATCATGCAAAATTCATCCCCGGAACGCCTGGACGTCAGGCAATGTTCTTCCGGCATAGCCTGCATGATAGAAGCAAAATGCTGTAAATACCGGTCTCCCGCGTCATGACCGTATGTATCGTTGACATTTTTGAAAGAATCCAAATCCAGCATAACAAAAGCGGCAATCTCTCCCGAAGGCATATCCGCCAGAATATCGGCGGCCTGTTGTTTAAAAGATTGGTATTTGTTCAATCCCGTTAGCTGGTCATGGCTGTTCTCATATAAAATCCTCCGTTTATCCAATACATCTTTTGTGACGTCGGTAATTGTGCCAAGATAACCGTCAGGCTCCATAGTAAAACGGATATGGACATATTTTTCGCCATTGATCTGGAAGATATCTTTTTCGCCGGGCATAGGGTTTTTCATAATTTCCTGAATCTTGTCATAAAACATATCCGCATTTTCCCGGAAAATGGATATATCCTCGCAGGAGAGGTCAAGGAGATCCTTGAGGCCGGGCGTTATGAAAACATGCTTCATGCTTTTTTGGTATTCAAAAGCGGCTAAAGGGATTTGGCTCATGTCAATGATCTTGGAAGTTCGATCTGCGGCATTTATAATGCCTTTCACCATCGTATTGATGCTGTCGCTAAGCTGCCGGAATTCAGGGTTCCCAGTGACCATGACTATAGTATCCAGATTGCCGTTTGTAATATCGGATAAAGACTTTAAAACGCTATGTATTCCGTCCACCACTTTCCGCTTTACGAGATAATTCAGTAAAAGTATAATGACTGCCTCAATAAAGAGAAGATAAATAAGGGTAGACAGAATATTTTTCCAAAGGCCGCTGCGTAAAGTTCCTTTCGATATGGAAGCCCCGATCAATACATCGCCGTATTGTTTTGTAACGACATATTTAATTTGCTTGTTTTCCATTTTCCGATAAGCGCCGTTTTCGCAGCCGGAGAACCGGTCCGTATAATAATACTCTTCTATATCGCTGTACAGCGTGCCGTCCGAATGTGCGATAATCTTATCGGTGTTGCAGTCTATGGCAAAGAAAACTTCCCCTATGCCGGTAGGGAACCGGGAAAAAATATCGTGATAAGTATTCTCTGTCCGGATAAGATGATCGCTGCCGGGATTATTATTGGCATCAACCGGTTCTGTCTGACTGCTTTCCAATGTATGTATGATCTGGCTGATTTTAACCCGGAAAGTGTCTGCCTGCTGAGACTCCAAAAAATACATTGTTAAATGATAATGAATGATTAGTATGGATAGTATAGCGGCTGTTGTGATCAAAATCATATATTTTCTAAATATCTTTTGCATAACTCGCCCTCATATTCCGTTTCCCTTATATTTAATACCCTTCACCATAATTTTACATTACCCTAATTTAGTTTTCAACTGAAAGTATTTAAATTGCTTATCTATCATTTATAAAAACGGATTTTTGACCATACTAAAAATAGTTTTAAGATAATTTGGAAAGGAAGGGTAAGATTGAAAATTAAAAAAACGGACTCCATATGGTCAAGGACGGTACAGATAAAGGGGAAAGACTCGTTGAAAAGGGATATGAAGGTGGATAATGTAATAATCGGAGGGGGCATCGCCGGAATATTGACCGCATATTTTTTGAAAAAAAGGGGGGAAAATGCGGTATTGCTGGAGGCGGCAAAGCTTTGCGGCGGGCAGACAAAAAATACGACGGCAAAAATTACGTTGCAACATGGGTTAATATACGATGGGTTAATTGAAAAAATAGGAAAAAAGCAGGCGGGTTTGTATGCGGAGGCAAACCGTAATGCAATTGAGCAATATAAGAAAATCATAGAAGAGAAAGGTATAGAATGCCAATTCCGTGAATGTAGCTCTTATTTGTATACGCAGGAGGATGAGGAAAGATTGATCCGGGAAATGAAAGCGGCGGAATGTTTAGGGATAGGCGGGGAGTATACGGTAAAAACCGAGCTCCCTTTCCCGGTAAAAGGGGCGCTGCGTTTTTATGGACAGGCGGTGTTCCATCCTCTGCTTTTTTTGGGGAGCATTGCGGAAGAAATAGAGGCGTATGAAAATACGCGGGTTTTGACGGTAAATGAAAATGAAGTGTTTACGGAAAATCATAAGATAGAAGCAAAGAATATTATATTTACCACCCATTATCCGTTGATCAATGTGCCTGGGTTTTATTTTATCCGTATGCATCAGGAGCGGAGCTATGTGCTTGCCCTGCAGAATACAAAGCAGATGGATCATATATACTACGGGATAGATGAAGGGGGGTTGTCCTTTCGCAAAAGCGACGGATTGCTTTTGCTTGGGGGAGGCAGCCACCGCACGGGGGATAATAAGGAGGGAGGGAAATACAGGGATCTTGCCCTGCAGGCGGAAAAATTGTTCCCGGGCAGCAGGGAAGTGTGCAGATGGTCCGCCCAGGATTGTATGCCGGTGGACGGCATACCGTATATCGGCCGGTATGCTGAGGACAGGCCTAACTGGTATGTGGCGACAGGATTTCACAAATGGGGGATGACGGGCGCTATGGCGGCGGCGCAGATGATCAGCGCTCTTATTACGGAAGGAAAAAGCCGGTATGAGGAGGTTTTTACCCCTCAACGTTTTTTCTTACGGGCTTCGGCGGTCCACCTGATGGAGGAGGGTGCAGAATCGGTAAAGGGGTTAAGTAAAGGGATTTTTTCAGCGGCTCCGCGCTGTCCTCATATGGGATGCGCTTTGGAATGGAACCCTGACGAATTAAGCTGGGATTGCCCATGCCATGGTTCCCGGTTCGATATTCATGGAAAAGTGATTGACAATCCGGCGCAGGAAGATTTGAAAGATAGGTAATTTTATTTTTAACCCTTTTCTTTATAACGGTTTTATTATATGATTAAATACAACATGATATTTATCATAATCTTAAATAAGAATAGGAAAAGCATAAGCTATGGGAAAAGAACTGAAATTGGCGGTATTGATTGATGCGGACAACATATCGGATAAATATGTGAAAATTATCCTGGACGAGACGGCAAAGAGCGGAGTGGCGACTTATAAGAGAATATATGGAGATTGGACGAATCCGCGGCTTGTATCCTGGAAGAATGTGCTTCTGGATAATTCCATATCCCCAATCCAGCAATATAGCTATACAACAGGCAAGAATTCTACGGACTCGGCGATGATCATTGATGCGATGGATATCCTGTATTCAGGGACGGTAGACGGGTTCTGCATTGCATCTTCGGACAGTGATTTTACAAGGCTGGCGGCAAGGCTTAGGGAGTCGGGGATGTATGTGACGGGAATGGGGGAGAGCAAGACGCCGAAGCCATTTATCTCTGCATGTAATCAGTTTAAATATTTGGATATCCTTTTATCGAAACAACAGGATGAGGAAAGCGCCATAAGGAAGGAAGAGACGGCGGAAGTAAAGACGGTGTCAAAATCGGTAAAAATTAAGAGGGGTGCAAAGGCAGCAGCTTTGCCTTTGAAAAAAGCAAAAGAGGAATTGCGGCCTCAGACGGATTTGAAGATGATTAAGCGTGCAATCATATCCCTTGTGGAGGAATGTTCGGATGATGATGAGTGGATATTATCTGCGGAATTAAGGAACCAGCTCGGGAAACGTTTCCCCGATTTCGATGTGCGTAACTTTGGATATTCAAAATTTTCCTCGTTTATTAAGTCATTGAATATATTGGATTGTGAACAGGAACAGAATATAGTGAAATTCCGTATAAGGGGCAGAAAATAAATATGGAAATGGATGTTATATCCATCGTGGAAGCAGGATGACGGTTCCTGCTTCCATTTTGTTTATGGCTTTTGTTTTTCTTAGCAATTGTTACTGCGTGTCGGCAAAAGGTTCAATGCTTTATCGTTATCAAAAAAAGTAAAACAAAAAAAGCACCATCCCCAAGGCTCGATGTCCTCAAAAACGGTACTTCGTGCGCCGCCAGGGGCTCGAACCCTGGACACCCTGATTAAGAGTCAGGTGCTCTACCAACTGAGCTAGCAGCGCGGATAAAAACTATAGAGATAAAACATAAATAATTGTTTCATTTACAACGCAAGTGTTATTATAGTATAATGTCTTTTAGTTTGCAAGTACTTTTTTAAAAAAAATCATTTTTGTTTATGGAGGAAGAGTATGATATTTGAAAGCCATGCTCATTATGATGACGAAGCATTTGACGAAGACAGGGACAGGCTGTTAGAAGGGCTTAGGGAAAATGGCATCGGATATGTGGTGAATATAGGGGCAAATATACAAACGACAAAGAACACCATAGGACTGGCTGAAAAATACCCTTTTATATATGGGGCGGCCGGAGTGCATCCTTCGGATGCGGATGAACTGAATGAAGAGAACTTTGCATGGTTAAAGGATCAATGTTCTCATCCCAAAATAGTGGCTGTTGGAGAAATAGGGCTTGATTATTATTGGAATGAGCCGGACAGGGAGATCCAGAAAAAATGGTTTGAAAGACAGCTTAATATGGCAAGGGAAGTAGGCCTTCCGGTAATCATCCATTCCAGAGATGCGGCAAAAGATACTTTGGATATTATGAAAGCGGCAGACGCCGCCGATATGGGAGGGGTGGTGCATTGTTTTTCTTATACGAAAGAGGTGGCAAAAGAATATCTGGATATGGATTATTATTTTGGAATAGGAGGAGTGGTGACGTTTCAAAATGCGAAGAAACTAAAAGAGGCGGTGGAATATATACCGATGGAAAAAATACTGTTGGAAACGGATAGCCCGTATCTTTCCCCGGCCCCTTATAGAGGAAAGCGCAACTCTTCTTTGCATATACCACTCATCGCAAAGCAGATCGCGTTGATTAAAGGTATGGATTATGATGAGGTAGTCCATATAACAGAAGAAAACGCAAAAAGGCTTTTTAGAATCATGGAATAATGCCGACTGTAAAAGGGAAAATCGCAGACGGCAGACTGAGAGGGATATATGGCGGCATTAGGAACTCCAAGCGGTACAATTGAAATCCTGAAAAAATACAATTTCAATTTCCAGAAAAAGTATGGGCAGAATTTTTTGATCGATACCAATATATTAGAAAAAATTACGGATGTTTCCGGTATTACGGGGGAGGATTGCGTCCTTGAGATCGGGCCGGGAATTGGGACGATGACCCAGTATCTTGCCAGAAAGGCCAGACATGTAATAGCGGTGGAAATTGACCAGGGCTTGATTCCTATTTTGGAAGACACTTTGTCCGATTACACAAATGTGACGGTCATTAATGAAGATATTTTAAAGTTAGATATCAAACAGATGGTGGAGGAAGAAAATGAAGGGAAACCTATTAAGGTGACCGCAAATCTTCCATATTATATTACAACCCCTATTATAATGGAACTGTTGGAAAGCCATGTACCAGTGGAAAGCATTACGGTTATGGTGCAAAAAGAAGTGGCGGACCGTATGCAGACAGGGCCGGGGTCGAAAGATTACGGGGCTTTATCTTTGGCGGTGCAATATTATACAAGGCCCGAGATAATGATACAAGTCCCGCCTACATGCTTTATGCCAAAGCCAAAAGTCGGGAGTACGGTGATCAGGCTGGCCAGATATGCTCTGCCGCCGGTAAAGGTCCGCGAAGAAAAATATATGTTTGCCTTGATACGCGCTTCTTTTAATCAAAGGCGCAAGATGCTCGTAAACAGCCTTGCCAATGCACCGGGTTTGGGGCTGGCAAAAGAAGAGGTTGAGAAGGCATTGGAAGCTATGGGGCTGCCTGTTACGATACGGGGGGAGAAGCTTTCGCTGGAGGAGTTTGCAGGCTTGAGCGATTTGCTGGGAGACAGAGGAAAAAATCATATATCATTTTGACAATCCCCGCTCCCTATGGTAAACTTAGAAGATAAAAATGGGGATATTATAGCCATACATTTAGCGAAAACATAAATTTATGAGGTGAGTACCTTGGATAAGTACGAATATAAAGTACGTGCAGAGGAAATTAAGGCTTTGATCGCAGAAGGGGAATTCGCGGAGGCGGTTAAAATTGCGGATACCATTGACTGGCGCAGGGTAAAAAGCGTAATGATGCTTTGCACCATTAGCGATTTATATAAAATCAATCGTAGATTTCAGGAAAGTAAAGAAATCCTGTTAATGGCATACGAGCGCCATCCCGGCGGTCGTCTTATTGTGTATTCACTTTGTGAATTATCGATTAAAATGGGGGAGTTTGTACAGGCAATCGAATATTATAAAGAATTTGTGCAAATCGCCCCTAAGGATACAGGAAGATATATTCTCCAATACAGGTTATATGAAGCGCAGGATGTCAGTTTAGAAGAACGTATTGCGGTATTGGAAGAGTTTAAGAAACGGGATTACCGTGAGAAGTGGGCTTATGAACTGGCGTATTTGTATCATAGGGTCGGGCTTGAGACAAAATGCGTGGAAGAATGCGATGAGATGTTTCTTTGGTTCGGCGACGGAAGGCATGTGATGAAGGCATTGGAGCTTAAAATGCTCCATCAGCCGCTGACTGCCCAGCAGCAGGAAAAATATGAGAAGATGAAGCGCGAAAAGGAACGGCAGATGGCCGGGTTGGAAGAAGAAGGCATAGAGGAAGTATTTGCCGGGGAGGAGCCGGAACAGGAGGCTGCTGCAAAAGAGGAGATCCCGGAAGAAGAAGTGGAAGAGGGGAACGGCAATATAACAAGTTTTCCTGAATATATACAGCCGGAAGAGGAATTTAAGGTAAAGACCATTGATATGGGACAATACAATACGATTAATTTGCAAAAAGAGCTTGCGGAGAGCATGAAGGAGATCTTGGGGGAAGAAGAGGAAGCCGTGTCTGCAGATCCCGTTATGGAACCTATAGATGCGTCAAAACAGCCGGAGGCGGAGAAGGCCCATGTGGAAAGAGAAGCAGCTCTTGTTTTGCAGGAGTTGGGAATAGAAGCAAAACCGGGAGATGAATGGACGGATAAGGTAAAAGAAGAGGATGCATTAAAGGGGCGGTCCTCTACAGAGGAGGTTTTTTTTGAAGAAGATGTAAAAGATGTCTTGCTGGAAGACACGAAAGAGATCAATGTAGGGAAAAAGGAAGGGGAGCAGCTTGGGGATACAAAAGAAATAACCCCTAAAAGGAATACGGCTTTTGTTCCTGTCCTTCCCGTTGGGAAGATGGAAAAGGAAGCGGCAGTGCAAAAACCGGTGCAGGCAGGCCCGCATTTGATGAAAACGGTAAAGCCTTCCGGTTTTGAACAAATGCTTTCACAGGAATATGACGGACAGATCCGCCTGGTGGTGCCAAATAAAAACAGCGTAGAAAAACAGATTACCGGGCAGTTGAACATTACCGACATTATGGCGGAATGGGAACGGATGAAGCGCGAGAATGAAGAAAAACGACGGGAAGACGTACGTAAACGTGTCCAGCAGCATACGGGAAATATGTTTTCCGAATTTGACGAGGCTACGAAAACTGGCCTTTTAGAGCAGTTGGAAAAAGCAGTAATAGAAGCCATATTGAAAGAATCCGGGGAAAAGGATATCAGCCCTGATGATATAACGGAAGAGAAGCTGACGGATATTGTCAGGAATGTAGGAAGAGAAAGGGTGGAGGCAAAAGAGGACGGGAAAGGGGATAACGATACGGAGCCAGTGGAGGCGCCGGAGGAAAACCAGCCGGAAGAAAGAAGTGGGACGACGGAAGAATCCAAAGAAGAGGAAGGGCAGCCGGAAGCGCAGGGGCAGGATGCCGCTATAACGGATACCGGCATTATTGATCTGGAAAAACTGTTGGAAGAAGCTGCGGATGTGGAAGCGGAGAAAGAAACAAAAGCTTCGCCGGCGGAAGGCGGTAAGTTAAGGGCGTTGTCCGGTGAGGAAAAGGAGCTGTTTGGAAGGTTTGTCCATAATAAAAAGACGAAGGAGCAGATCATTCACGCTATTGATACAATGAGCATGGATTCCTATAATGGAAATGTGATCGTTACCGGTGAAGAAGGGACGGGTACGCTCGACTTGGCGAAAGGACTGATGCGTATGCTTCAGGTGACGGATCGTAATTTTTCAGGGAAGGTCGCTAAGATATCCGGAGATACGTTTAACAAAAAAGACGTGGAAAGCACTTTGTCAAGATTGTCGGACGGAGGGCTTATTATAGAACGTGCATCGCAAATGGCGAGCGGGACGGCTGCGGATCTGAACAAAGGGCTGGCGAAAGAAGGTAGAGGGCTTTTTGTTGTTATGGAAGGGAAAAAAGATGAGATGAATCTTTTTCTTCGGAAAAACAGTAGCTTAACGGATAATTTTAATATAAGGATCGATGTGGAATCGCTGGATGATCATTCTCTTGTGGAGTATGCAAGGCAGTATGCGGAGGAAATGGAATATTCCATTGACGAATTAGGCATCTTGGCCCTGCATACAAGAATAGCGGACATGCAGACCAGCGACCATGAAGTGACGGTGGCGGAAGTAAAGGATCTGGTGGACGATGCAATTTATTTTGCAGATAAAAAGAATCCGAAGCACTTTTTTGATATTTTGTTTGGCAAAAGGTATGATGAAGAAGATATGGTCATTTTGAGGGAAAAGGATTTTATGCATTATTAAATATGATTACATATTGTTATAAATAATGCCGGCAGCTTGCGGGGGATAAGGGCAGCGCTGTTAAAGATTTTCGGATGCGAAAGTGCAGAAAACGCATTTTTGTTCTTATAAATTATTAAAATAGGGGGTATTTCTATGGCGGCAGCAAAAAAGAAGGCCAAAACACCGGAATCTAAGGTATTTATTTCAGAGGCGGATCAATATCTTTTCGCCCAGGGGACGCATTATGATATTTATAAAAAATTAGGTGCGCATCCGTCTGAAGAAAACGGCGAGAAAGGGATATTTTTTGGTGTATGGGCGCCGAATGCGCAAAGCGTCCATGTCATCGGTACCTTTAATGGGTGGGATGAAAATATGCACCAGATGGAAAGGCTTGGACCGGGGGGGATCCATGCGCTTTTTATTCCGGGCGTAGGAGAAAATGAACTTTATAAATTCTTAATCAGGACGCCGGACGGCAGGAAGCTGTACAAGGCGGACCCATTTGCAAATTATTCTGAATTCAGGCCGGGGAATGCATCTAAAACTACGGATCTGTCCCGGTTTGAATGGTCGGATAAAGAGTGGATGGATGCTAGGGATACAAAGGACTATAATAAAGAACCGCTGGCAATTTATGAGTGCCATATCGGTTCCTGGATGAAGCATCCGAACGGGACTCCTGACGGTTTTTACAATTATAGGGAATTTGCGGACCGGGTAGTAGATTATTTGAAAGAAATGAAGTATACCCATATTGAGTTGATGGGCATTGCGGAGTTCCCTTTTGACGGTTCATGGGGGTATCAGGTGACGGGGTATTATGCGCCCACTTCCAGATATGGGGAGCCTACGGACTTTATGTACCTGATTAATAAATTGCATAAGAATAAAATAGGCATTATCTTAGACTGGGTGCCGGCGCATTTTGCTACGGATGCCCATGGCCTGGCAGAATTCGACGGGCAGTGCATTTTTGAACATCCGGATAAACGGCTGGGGGAACATCCTGATTGGGGAACGAAAATCTTTAATTATGGAAAAACGGAAGTGAAAAATTTCCTGATAGCCAATGCCCTTTTCTGGCTGAAAGAGTTCCATGTGGATGGCATCCGTGTGGATGCGGTAGCTTCCATGCTCTATTTAGATTATGGGAAACAGGATGGGCAATGGCTTCCTAATAAATATGGCGGAAATAAGAACCTGGAAGCGATTGAATTTTTTAAACACCTGAATTCCGTAGTCCGCGGCACTTATCCGGGATTTTTGACTATTGCAGAAGAATCCACGGCTTGGCCGAAGGTAACAGGGGATATAGAAGACGAAGGGCTGGGATTCAGCTTTAAATGGAATATGGGCTGGATGCATGATTTCTGCGAGTATATGAAGTTGGATCCGTTGTTCCGTAAGAACAACCATTATGCCATGACTTTTGCCATGAGTTACAATAATGCGGAAAATTATATCCTTCCATTATCCCATGATGAAGTAGTGCATTTGAAATGTTCGATGTTGAATAAGATGCCCGGGTATGAGATAGACAAATACGCGAATTTGAGGGTTGGCTATACATATATGTTTGGCCACTCCGGCAAAAAGCTTTTGTTTATGGGGCAGGATTTTGCGCAGGAAAGGGAATGGAGCGAAGAACGGGAACTGGATTGGTATTTGTTGGAAAAGCCTTTAAATAAAGGGATGCATGAATATGTAAAAGAACTCCTCCGTATATATAGGAAATATCCTTGTTTATATGAAATCGATAATGAATGGGCTGGTTTTGAATGGCTGAATGCGGACGATAATGAACGCAGCACTTACAGTTTTTACCGGAAGGCGGAAAATGGGAAAAACAATCTTTTGTTTGTGTTGAATATGACTCCTATGATGCGGGAAGGGTATAAAGTTGGAGTGCCGAAAAAGAAAAAGTACAAATTGCTGCTTAACAGCGATGAGGGACGCTTTGGCGGGAACGGCAATATAATCCCGGCGGAGATTAATGCGGTAAAAGAAAAAGAGCAGGTAAACTACAAAGACTACAGTATTACCTTTGACCTGCCCCCTTATGCGGCGGTTGTTTTTGTTTTTTAGAAGGTTAAGGAATCCATATAAAATGCCGAAATAAAGGATGAACATATTTTTATGTCCATCCTTTATTGCGTAATAGGATTTATTTGATAAGAAACGGAGAAGGTATGAATATTGTTTTTGATAACAGCCGGGCGGAGAATGAAGCCAAAAAAGCAAGCGCCGCTGCGGGTCATTCAAATGTAAACAGGGCTGCCGCCGCTTATGGCAGTTCTCAGATAAAAGAAACAGGAAATAGGGAAGTATTTGCATTAGACATTTCTGGCACAGTTATGGATAACACCGCTTATGAAGGTCATGGAAAGACCGTGGAAGATGTTATGCAGGATGCAGGGCAAATGGATGTTGCCACGCAGAGGAATTATATGGCAGTAATGTCTAATACTATGTCTGACGAGGATTTTGCCAGGCTTCAGAAAGAAGGCTATCATCCGGGGAATACCGAAGTTGGTACGGTAGTTACGATTGTGGATGAGATTAAGGCGGCTTTAGTAAGGGGCGGCAAAAACATAGCGGGATATACCGATAGCCTGGATGTGGAGACGCTGACAGAGATTACGGGCAGCGCTGCAATGGCTGAGGAAATCGTAAAGCAGTTCGCCGAGTATGATATTCCCGTTACAAAAGAGAATGTAGAAGACGTATTGAAAGCCGGGGCTGTTGCAATGCAGATTACGCCGCCCGGCGAAGGAACTATAAAATATATGGTACAGAACCAGATGGAACCTACGGTGGATAATATTTATAAAGCCCAGTACAGTGCGGCGGCGGATGCCAATAAGCAGGGACGGGGATATTATCAGGATGATACCGGTTATTACGCAAAAAAGGCGGAAGAATATAATTGGCAGCAGCTTCGGCCTCAGATGGAAAAAATTATTGAGAATGCGGGGCTTGAGGTTTCGGAAGAGACGTTGTCCGATGCAAAGTGGCTGCTTGAGAAAGGTATGCCTCTTACGGAAGAAGGGTTGAATGTATTAGATTGTTTAAGGGATATGGAAATCCCGGATACCATGGAAGATGTAGTGGCGGCCGCGGCGGCAGCAATTGCCGATGGGAAAGGCGCCGGAGCGGCTAATCTTGCGGATGGACGGGCGGCTGTGGAAAAAGCGGCAGAATACATAGAAGACGCTGGTTCTATTAGCGGCGAAGCTGTCGATATGGTTGCAGGAGAGGGGAAAAAGCTAAATATCCGTAACCTGAAAGCGGCACAGATACGGATCAACCTGAACTTAAGAAGGGAAGCTCATGAAGTAAACTTCCGCGGCAGACGGTTAATGGAGGAAGTAAGGCTGCAAATGACAATGCAGGCTAATATGCATTTGATCAAACGTGGTTTTTCCGTGGATACTGCAGAACTGGAACAGTTGGTAGAATCGCTGAAGGAAGCACAGAAGCAGGCGGAGGAAATGCTTTTTGGAAAGGTGGAGTGGAAAGGCCCAGGCAGCGCAACCGGGATTTTTAATGACACGTTATCAACGGTAAAAGAATTAAGCGGTATGCCGGCTGCATTGGTAGGGAAGTTTGCCTTGCAGGGAAGGCTGCAGGCCGGTACATCGGTCCTGCCGGATACTTCCGGTGAATTCACTTTAACAAATGCTTACAAAGAAGGTTCGGTTTTACGTAATGCCTATGAAAAGGCAGGGGAAACATACGAAGCTTTGATGACGGCGCCAAGGGCTGATTTGGGGGATTCCATTAAAAAAGCTTTTCAAAATGTGGACGATATCTTAAAAGAAACAGGATTGGAGATATCGGATGCAAACAGACGCGCCGTAAGGATTCTGGGTTATAACCATATGGAAATCTCAGAAGCGAATATTAATGCCGTAAAGTCGGCGGATACGTCGATCCAAAGGGTGCTGGATAAAATGACGCCGGCATCAGTGATGCAGATGATAAGGGATGGAAAGAATCCGCTTGCCATGGATATACAGGAATTGGAAACCTATCTGGATAACCGGGAAAGGAGTCCGGAAGAGGATATTGAAAAGTACAGCGAATATCTGTACAAACTGGAAAAAAACCATGCGGTGACAGAAGAGGAGCGGGAGGCTTATATCGGGATTTACCGTTTGTTCCGCCAGTTGGAAAAGACGGATGGGGCAGCCATTGGGACATTGATCGGCCAAAGGTCGGAACCTACGGTGAAGAATCTGCTTTCAGCCATGAGAAGCAAGAAAAAGCAGGGCATGGATTTAAAAGTGGATGACAACTTCGGCGGAGTGACTTCTTCGTATTCAGGGAAAAGCATATCGGATCAGATAGAAAGCGGTTATTATTACAGGAAGCTGTCTTCGGATCTTTTCGATTACCTAAATGGGGGAAAAATGGATGCTGTCCCTCCGGATGGAGAAATAGGGCTGGAGGAGATGGCGGAAACGCTTAGGAATGCTAAGCCCGATGAAGAGGCAGACAGGGAATATGCGAAAGAACAGGCTGGTGAAATCAGGAAGGCAATGGCAACGGAAGAATCTGTTGTAAGAGAGCTTCTTAGTTTTGAACAGCCCGTAACGGCGAATAATCTGATGGCAGCCGGTTTATTAAAGAATGAACGGGGTAAAGCGGCGGAACGTTTATATGGCTTGGCAGAAAAAACGGGAGATGTCGGGAAACTGGACGATGCAATAGAAGGGCTATATGAATCTATGACAGATGCCGGGCCGATGAATAAGGCATATGGGAAATTGGGAGAGACGTATATCGGTATTCTTGACAATGTATTATACGGAATAGGGAATGTTGGGAAAATTGATATTAAGGAGATTAATAACCTTTATAAACAGATAACTCTCAGCAGCAATATGGCAAAAGAAGAAAATTATGAAGTGCCGGTAAAGATTGATGGAGAGATTACTTCTATTAATCTAAAGATTGTACATGGGCGGGAAGAAAGCGGAAAGGTGATGCTGTCCATGGAAACGGAAACGTATGGGAAGGCGGCGGCACAGTTTACCGTATCAGCCCATAAATCCGGGGAATACCACATGTCGGGTTATATTGCATGTGAAAATAAAGAAGCGGCAGGAATGCTGGAAAATACAAAAGAAAGATTAAAGAAAGCGCTGGAACGGTCCGATATAAAAGTTATAAATCTGAGTATTGTATATAACAGCGGGCTGGATATGGCATCGGTATCCAAAGCGGCAGCGGATGCAAAAGAGGAAGCGGCGGCAGACGGCGGGAAACAGAAGGTTTCTACGAAAAAGTTATATGATGCGGCAAAGATATTTATTGGGCATATACAGAAAGGTGAAGGAGCAGGCTATGAAAATAAGTTATAATGCACCGGCAATGATTGCACATAATGCATTGACAAGAAACGATAACCGATTAACAGAGTCCTTAAAGAGATTGTCTTCCGGTTTGAAAGTCGTAGAGGCAAAAGATAATCCGGCGGGAATGGCCATGGGAAAAAGAATAAATTCACAACTGAAAGGCCTTTCCGTTGCGACGCAGAACAGCAGCGACGCCGTTTCTGCAATTGAAACGGCGGACGGCGCCCTGTCGGAAGTCCATGACATCCTTCAAAGGATGAACCAATTAGCGGTCAAAGCAAGCACGGGTACTGTCAGCGACGCCGACAGATCCACTATTGAGGATGAAATTGTCCAATTAAAAGATGAAATTACCCGTATTGCGGATACGACACAGTTTAACGGGGAAACGCTGATGAATGGTAATTTCGATTTGAGGGGATATACTAGTGAGGCGGATATAAAAGTGGGGTATTATTCCGATCAGGTTACTGCGGGAACGTATACGGTTAATGCACCGCTTTCGGTCACCTTTGTGGATGGGAAGATAGACCAGAACAGCATTACCTGCAATTTAGAGACGAATGCGGTACCGCCGAAAGTAAGTTTTCCTGACGATGCGGAAATAAAAGCATCCGGCAATAAACTGATTATTACAAGCAAGAAAAATTCCGATTTTGAAATGACTCTGAAAATCAAACCGCCGGCGGAAGATGCAAACGGGAATATTAACGGTACGGTGGCTTTTGCCAATGCAATAGATATAGATATTACGGGAATCGGCGCAATGACTATGCAGATAGGTTCCAATGAAGGCCAGGTGTTGGATATCCGCATACCGACGATTTCTTTGGATGAATTGGGTATTCAGGATATGACGATGGCGGATATGCCGTCTGCATGGGAAGCTATTGACAGCATTGCCGGGGCTATCGAGTATGTGTCTTCAGCCAGAAGCCGTCTGGGGGCATATCAGAACCGTCTGGAGCATTGCATCAGCAATTTGGATATTATCAGCGAAAATATGACTGCTGCATATTCCAGGATAATGGATGCGGATATGGCGGAGGAAATGACGGAATATACCACAGTGCAGGTTATTTCCCAAGCCAGTATGTCCATGCTTGCCCAGGCGAACGAAAGGCCGGCCCAGGTGCTTCAATTATTGCAGTAAAAACAGCAGGAAAGGGTTTGAGACATGACAAAGGAGCTGAAACAGGAGTATACGAGGAAAATCACACAAGCGAATAAAACCCAGCTCATAACGATTTTATATGAAATGTTTATGATTTATGCAGATGAGGCGAAAGAAGCTCATGAAAAAGAAGACCGCATAGGTTTCCGCGAAGGCATAAGAAAAGCAAGGGGCTGTATTCATGAATTGCTGGCATCCTTAAATTTTGAATACGAGCTTGCGATGAATTTTTTACAATTATATTTGTATGTAAACAGGGAGTTGGCCAGGGCAGAGGTCCGGAATACGGAAGAGCCGTTAATCAATGCGGGAAAAGTGATTAAGGGGCTTCACGAATCTTATGTCAGGCTGGATGAAATGGATGCTTCCGGACCGGTCATGGAAAATGTGCAAACCGTCTACGCTGGCCTTACTTACGGTAAAAATAATTTAAATGAGAACTTAGCCGATCAGGGCATTAACCGGGGATTCAGGATTTAGTCCTTCTTCAGGCAGCAAATTGATTTTTGCTGCCTGTTCTAATAAGAATTTATATCGTTTTAGGACAGAATTTACTTCATAAATATAACAGTCGATCAGATCGGGATCCGTAACGCTGTCAAAGCCGGCATAGGCATCTTCCAGGGCGAGGCGGGTCTTATTCAAATCCGCCAAAATATTATTCATCTGCAACTCTTTTTCATTCAAATTCTGATGGTCATAAATTGTTTGCCTAAAACATATTTTCATGCATACACCTCTTTTTTAAGTAGGATGGGGATCATCCAGAAATTTCCTCTTTTTCTAAGTATAGACAAGAATGTTTCAAATATTCATGTAATATAGAAAAAGTACAGGTCATATATTATATGGGAATACGGATAAACGGAGGGTTGTTATGGATCAGTATATGGGTGGCATTATGATAGCGGGAGCCTGCATTTTCGTACTTATGATAGGGGCCTTTAGAAAAAAAAGGGAATGGATTATTAATTTTATTTTTCGTTCCGTAATTGGGACGGTGGCGATTTTCTTTTTCAATGGTTTTCTTGTCTCACAAGGGCTTGCCATTGCAATAGGGATTAATCCGATTACAGTATTGACTTCCGGCATATTGGGCTTTCCGGGCCTAATTATGCTGTATGGAATAAACTTATATAAGATTTTATAAGGGATTGACAAAGTTCTATTCATAGATATAAATAGGCTGGACAAGGGACAGCTTTTATTTTATAATTCATTCAATAGTTCAGAACTCTTAAATATCCGGAAGGGAGACGCCGGGTAGTCTCTGGAATATAAATCATTCCAATTTTCAAAGCAGTTTTTATTCTAAAATATGCAACAGAAAGGGTGAGGTGTATTATTGTTTTATTTCTTATATTAATTGGAGCAGTCGCGATGGATCTGCTGTCCGGCAAAATATATAATGAGTGGATCCTTATTGCAATTGCAGCAGGATTATCGCGCGCAGTCTGGCAAGGAGGAAGCAGCGGGCTTACAAATGCGTTATTGTCGATGGCGGCGCCGGTAGTGCTTCTTTATCCCTTATTTAAGATCGGGGGACTGGGGGCGGGGGATCTAAAGCTTTTAGCGGCGGCCGGATGTTTTTTAACCGTTAAGGGAATTCTGATTTGCCTTGGGATATCGTTTTTAATCGGGGCAGTGTTTTCTTTACTGAAAATGGCTGCGGAAAAAAACTTTCTGCAGAGGATGAAATATTTGCTTTCATACATTCTTGACGTTTTTAAATACAGGGAATGGAGGTTTTATGAAGAGGATTTTGAAGAAGAAAAGAGGAAAAAAGAAGGAAAAATCCACTTTTCGCTGCCGGTATTATTGGCGGTCGCTATATACAAAGGAGGAATGCATTGGTGAAAAAGGTTTTGGCGCTTTGCGATAAAGAAGAAAATTATATTAGGCATATGGCGGATTATTTTGAAAAAAAGAAAATGCAGCCTTTTATCATACGGGCATTTACGGATGTGGATCAACTAAAGAAATTTTCGGGAAAAAATGAAATAGAACTGTTGTTAGTTGCGGAAAACAGTTATGAAGAAGATATAAAAAATTTTTCCGTCAAACATATTTTAATATTGAATGAAAGCGGCAGCCAGGCCGGCGGGGAAATCAGGAATATTAGTAAATATCAGTCGTCGGAAAATATATTTCAGGAGATGATGAACAGCTATGCAGAAAATGAGGAGGAAATAACACAGAGAATCACAGCCGACAGCCATATGAAAATCATCGGCAGTTATTCCCCGATAGGAAGATGTATGCAGACAACGTTTGCGTTATGTATGGGCCAGGTATTGGCAAAAAAACATAAGACTTTGTATTTAAATTTTGAAAGTTATTCAGGGTTTGGGTATTTGCTGAACAGGGAATTTTCCGCAGACATTACGGATGTCTTATATTATTTTCATTGCGAAAGGGAAAAACTGGCTTATCGGCTGGAGGGAATGATACAGACGTTAAATGGGTTAAACTATGTGCCTCCCGCAATATCTTATCAGGATTTAGCGGAAATAAGCGGTCAGGAATGGATAGAGCTGTTCTGGGAAATAGAAAAAATGTCGGCATATGAATATTTGATTTTAGATTTATCAGATCATATGAAAGGATTGTTTGACATATTAAGAGAATGTTTCCGGATTTTTACCATAATAAAAAATGACGGGTTCGCAGAGGCAAAAATGAGGCAGTATGAGACAATGATACACATGATGAACTATGAGGATATTGCGTTGAAAACAAAAAAGTGGATGCTGCCGGAATTCTATCGCCTTCCAGCCGGGTTGGAACAGTTGACTCATGGGGAAATGGCGTCCTATGTCAGGAAGATCATAGAGGAAGAAATTTATGCACATGAGGATTGAGGAAGAAAGAAGCGGGGAAGAAAATGGATCTGGAAAAAATGTAGGGCAATACGGGCTGGCGGACTGTAAGAAAAAACTACAGGCAATGATTTTGGAAAGGCTCGACTTCTCAAGAGAGGCAGCGGATGAAGAGATAAAGGATATGATTGATGAGCTGATCATCGCACAAAGCAAAGAACTGTTGATAGGAATAAGGGATAGAGGAAGGTTAAGGCAGGAGTTGTTTTACTCCATACGGAAACTGGATATCTTACAGGAGCTGATAGATGATACGGAAGTGACAGAAATCATGATCAATGGTACGGATGAAATCTTTATCGAAAAAGCGGGCCAGATTATAAATTATGGAATGAAATTTGAATCAAAAGAAAAACTGGAAGATGTGATACAACGCATTGCAGCGGGATGCAATCGTACTGTAAATGAGGCGTCGCCTATTGTAGATGCAAGATTAGAGAATGGTTCCCGGGTCAATGTAGTTTTAAGCCCGGTAGCCTTGAATGGGCCTATATTAACGATCCGTCGCTTCCCGGATAAAGCGATCGGGATGGAGGATTTGAGGGCCTTTGGCAGTATAACGGAAGAAGCGGATAGATTTTTAAATAAACTTGTAAAAGCGAAATATAATATCTTTATAAGCGGTGGCACGGGTTCAGGAAAAACCACATTCTTAAATGCACTTTCTGCATATATTCCCCAGGATGAAAGAATTATAACAATTGAAGACAATGCGGAATTACAAATCAGGAATATCCCTAATTTAGTCAGGATGGAAACAAGAAATGCCAATGTAGAAGGCTGTAAGCCCATTAGTATCCGCGACCTTATCAAAACCAGTCTGCGCATGAGGCCTGACAGGATTATTGTGGGGGAAGTAAGGGGAGAAGAGGCAATCGATATGATGCAGTGCCTGAATACAGGGCATGATGGTTCTATGTCCACTGGCCATGCCAACAGTTCGGCGGATATGTTGAGCAGATTGGAAACCATGATCTTAATGGGGATGGAACTGCCTCTTATGGCCATCCGGCAGCAGATTGCCTCCGGGCTGGATATTATAATACATTTAGGACGCTTGAGGGATAAAAGCAGAAAAGTGTTGGAAATTTCAGAAATAGAGGGAATGGAGGATGGTCAAATAAAACTTCGCCCATTATATGAATTTGAAGAAAGAGGAAAAGAAAATAATGGGAAAGTAAATGGGCTGCTAATAAAAAAGGGGGAATTAAGAAATGTTGGGAAACTTAAAGCGGCAGGCATTGGGTTGTAGTTTACGGAAAAAAAAGCGGGAAGATGCCGGCTGGGGGCTTAGCAGAAGGGATAAAACAAAATGCATTCTAGAGGGTATTGCGATTATGCTTCTTTTTTCCTGGTTTTTCTATCATTCCTTTTTAGCCTTGCCATTCTTAATTCCGGTTTATTTAATGTATCAAAAAGAAAGGGGGAAATTCCTCTGCAAAAAAAGGAAAAAAGAAACAGCAATTCAATTTAAGGATGCAATTATGGCGGTATCTGTCAGTCAAAAGGCAGGATACTCCGTGGAAAATGCTTTTAAACAGTCTTATAGTGATATGATTTTGCTATATGGAAAAGAAAGCGTCATTTGTAAAGAATGGAATGTTATCATTTCAGGATTAAAAAACAATGTGCCGGTAGAAAAATTGCTCCATGACTTTGGAAAGAGAAGCGGAGTGGAAGATGTTATAGAATTTGCCCAGATCTTTTCTATTGCCAAGAGGAGAGGAGGGAACTTGACGGAAATGATAGAAAGAAGCGCAGCCATCATAGAAGAGAAGGTGGAAATAGAAAAAGAAATACAAGTAATCATCAGTGCAAGGCATATGGAACAAAAAATCATGAATATGGTACCGTTTGGAATCCTGCTTTATGTTGGGGCCGCATCAAAAGGTTTTTTTCATGTACTTTATAAAAATGCGGCAGGAGTGATGATTATGACGGTATGCCTGCTTATTTACCTCGGGGCCGTTTATTTATCAAGTAAAATTGTGGATATTGAAGTATAAAATGAAAAAAAGGATTTTTAATTGCAAGATTCATGTTGCGCGTTATCTGCTGTGAATTTGTTATGCATAAAAGCAGCGAAGGAATGGAGAGAAAAATGATTGTTTTATATGGCGTAGTGTTCTTTCTATACTTTTTACTTTTCCTGTTATCGTTTCAAAGGAAGCTGTCTTTGAACAGGCAGGATGTGAAGAATGATAAAAAAAATAATGCTGAAAAACAAGCAGGACAGAAAAAAAGCAAGGGAATACTGGAAGGTATGGCGGATTATCTCTATGGGATATGCACAAAGCGTAAAATCTTACATCAACAAAGGATAAACGATCGTTTACATATCTTATATCCGGAAATAGGGGAAAAGAAGGAAAAAGAAAAAAGTTATCTGCGTGAGTTCTATATAAATAAAATCCGCCTTGCTCTGTTGTTGGTATTGGCCGGCAATGTAACAGCTACATGTTTTTTTGCCATAAGCAGGCTGGAAAGCGTTTTGAAGGAAGGGAAATATATTAACAGGAATACTTATGGAATGGGGAGTAAAGAGATGGATCTCCAAGTCCGGATTGAGGGGGAGCAAGGCGGACATAGGGAGAATTTTGCAATCACCGTTGAAGAACAAAAATATGAAGAGGCTTTGGCGAGACAAATGGCAGAAGAAATTTCCCGGCTTTTACCGGATCTGATACGAGGAGCCAATACATCCTTAGAGGAGGTAAGGAGCGGATTAAATATGATTCACAAAATAGAAGGATACCCGTTTCGGATTGACTGGGAAAGCGATAATTATACGCTGATTGACCCGGATGGGAATGTGGCTGGTGAAGCAGCAAAAAAAGAGGGGGATATTGTTTATCTGACAGCCGTCCTGACGTATGACAAATATCGGGAAGAATTTATTTTTCCCGTATGCGTCTTCCCTCCTGAGTATTCGGAGGAAGAGTTGTGGAAGAAAAGAGTATATGAAATATTAGCCCATCAGGAAGAAAAAGATCGATACAGCGATAAAGTGGAACTCCCGGACAGTATAGAAGGGCAAAAACTGATATGGAGCAGACGGATAGAAGACAGCAGTGGTTATATATTTTTATTCATGTGTATAAGCGCCGGAATGGTTTATCTGCTTCAGGATGAAAAGTTAAAAGAAAAAATGGAACAACGGAACAGGGAAATGCTATTGGATTATCCCCAATTACTTAGCAGGCTTATGCTTTATCTGGGGGCAGGCATGACGCTTAGGAATGCCTTTCAGAGAATCGCTTATCAGTATGATGCAAAAAAGCAGCAGGGGGAGGAATGCCGTTATGTTTATGAAGAAATGCTCCTTACCTGCCACGAATTGGATAGTGGGATCCCGGAAGCGACAGCTTACGAACATTTCGGAAAAAGATGCCGGTTGCCCCAATATACAAAGTTGTCCAATATCCTGATACAGGATTTAAAGAAAGGAAGCGGAAGTATTGTAAATATGTTACGCCAAGAGATAAGGAATGCGTTTGAGGAGCGCAAGAATATGGCAAGGAAGCTGGGAGAGGAGGCGGGAACAAAATTGCTTTTGCCAATGATGTTGATGCTTGGGGTTGTAATGGTGCTGATTATTGTGCCGGCATATTTTTCATTTTCCGTTTAGATAAAAAACAAAAAATGAAAACAAGAAAGGAAAGAAAAGATGAGAAATAAGTTAAAAGACTGGAAAGAATTTGTAATGGAAGAAAATGGAATGGGTACTGTGGAAATCATTTTGATTATTGTCGTATTGATTGGGCTTGTTATTATATTCAAAAGCCAGCTTCGCACATTAGTGACTAATGTCTTTAAGAAAATAACGGAAGACAGCAATACGGTTATGTCATGAAAAAAGGGTATCTGACGGTATATCTTTCGCTTTCCCTATCCCTTATTTTATCGTTCATACTGACCTTTATAGAAGGGGCGCGGATCAGCGTAATCAGGATGGAAGCCGAATGCGTGGCAGATATTGGGATGAATAGTGTGCTTGCAGAGTTCCATAGGGAACTTTTAGAGCAGTATGATCTTTTATTTGTGGACATGTCGTATGGGACAAGGAGCTATAGGGCGGAAAATCCCGCAGAACATCTCAGGGCATATATGCAAGGTAATTTTATCGGTTCCGATAAAAACATACGGCCAAGAAAGGATTGGCTTGCTTTGTCGGTGGACAAGGCTGCCGTTAAGGAACTGTCCATAGCTTCTGATGAGGGGGGAAATGTAATGAAAAGACAGGCCGTTGAATATATGCGGCAGGCTTCGGTGGAAGGGCTATTGGCAGGTATTATAGGACAAGCAAAAGAAGTGCAGGATTTGGAGCTGGATACAAGGGATATCGACGGTGAAAGGGATAATATTCAATCACAAATCAATGCGGCATACTGGCCGTCAAAAGAAGGAAAGGAAGAATCAGAAGAGGAAGTATTGGATAATCCGGCGGATAAAATAAACGAATTCAGAGGAAGCTTTGCTTTACATAAGGTATTAGGAAACGGCTCCTATATATCAGGAACCGTAATACAGGCGGAGGATTATGTATCTCATAGGGAAAAAATAACCGGAATAGGAATACGGCCCGGATTGCCGGCTCCGAAGGGATTGACGGATGATCTGTTGTTTGATTGCTACTTGTTTGATAAGTGCGGGTGGTATGGTAATGAACTGGAAAAATCATTTATGAAATATCAGATAGAATATATTATTGCGGGAAAAAACTCGGATAAAGAAAATCTGGGAAGTATCGTAAAGCGTTTGATCCGGTGGAGAGAGGTGGCAAATGTAGTTTATATTTTTTCCGATACTGCAAAATGTGCGGAGGCGGAAACACTGGCTTATACATTAGCGGCGGTATTACAAATACCGGCATTGGCGGAACCTGTGAAATATTCCATTTTATTTGCATGGGCCTATGTGGAAAGCCTGACCGATGTAAAATGTCTGTTGAATGGAGGTAAGATCCCTTTGATGAAAACAGCGGACGATTGGAAAACAAGTATATGGAATATCATAAGTTTTTCAGGGAATGTACCGGATAGGGAGAGCGCCGGCCATGGATTGGATTATCAGGATTATTTAAGAATTATGTTGTATTTGGAAAAAAGCCAAATAAAAAATATGCGTGCGATGGACATTATGGAGATGGATATCCGCATGACAAAAGGAAATTCCAATTTCCGTATAGATGCCTGTTTTGACAGTTATCTGTCCGATATATGGATATCCAGCATTTTTGGATATTGTTGTAATATTCAAAAAAGGTACGGGTATGATTAATGTATGAAAAAACTTTTTATGGGGAGAAAATGAACGATGTCCTTTTTCCGGTATCTAATAAGCAACTGTAAACTGAATAGTCAAACAATTGTTTCTCCGGGCAAAAATCTATTATATCAAGACCACATAATCAAATTCCATTCTTTTAAAACCGGAAAAAGGATGTCGTTCATTTTCTCCCCTAAAAAAGAGAAATTAAAAGCAAGTATGACTGTAGAAGCCGCGATAGCAGTCCCGATTTTTCTTTTCTTTATTATAAATCTATTAGTTTCTTTTGATATCCTGCGTTTGCACGGGAATATTATGGGAGCGATGCATCAGACAGGAAATAAAATGGCATTTTTCGGATATGCCTACAAAAAGAGTCTGGGAGAAGAAGGGCCGGCAGAGGGGGGACTTGGCTCCCTGGCATTTTCAGAGGGGTATGTAAGAACCACAGTGATCCGTATTTTAGGAAAAGAATATTTGGATCATACATGCCTTGCATCCGGGGCGTCAGGGCTGCATTTTATGAAATCGTCAATTATGAAGGAAGACAAAATAGAACTGATTGCTTCATATAAAGTAAAACCTTTTATAGGGATAATAGGTTTTCCGGATATCCCCATGGAAAACCGGTACTATGGAAGGGCATGGACGGGGTATGACGTAGAAAGAAGAATAAGCGGCGAAAACGGTGAAGACCCAATGGTATATATTGCTGAAAACGGTACGGTTTATCATATGGCGCGCAATTGTGCTTATTTAAACCCTTCAATCGAAGCGGTTTCCTATGCACTGGCCAATCAACTAAGAAACGAAAATGGAGAGAAATATTACCCATGCGGGAGCTGTAGGGGTTACCGGTTTTGGGCGGTTGCTTATGTAACTTCTTATGGGAATAAAATACATAGTTCGTTAAATTGTCCCGGTTTGAAAAGGACTATTTATATGGTGCATTTATCCGAAGCAGGGGGTAAAAGCAAGTGTTCAAAATGTGGATGATAAGAAATGGTGGTAGTGTGAGAAGTGCTTCTAACCACTCGCAGCAGAGGCTGCTTCGTGGAGAAGCACTAAGTC
>CAOKPU010000036.1 GCA_948470755.1 uncultured Lachnospiraceae bacterium
TAGTTGAGTGTGGTTAGGAATAGCTTACGAATAAATGGTGTGAGGTGGATTAGGTATGGATACAAATATTTTGCTGGAAAATGGTACTAATGAATTAGAAGTGCTGGAATTTATGCTTGAGGGGCGGCATTATGGGATTAATGTTGCAAAGATAAGAGAAATTATTGCTTATCAGGACGTTACTCCGGTACCGAATGCCCATCCTAGTATTGAAGGGATTTTTATGCCAAGGGATACTATGATTACAGCGATAAATTTAAGGAACTGTTTGCAGCTTCGCGATTATGAGGAAAGCGAAAAAGCTTCTTCTTTGTTTATTGTAACGAATTTTAATAAATTGGATATAGCTTTTCATGTCGATGCGGTTCTTGGGATACATAGAGTTTCATGGAATAGTATTATTAAACCAGGGAATACCGTTTCCACCAGCGAGGACGGCGTTTCCACAGGTATTGTTAAGATCAATGGAACGTTGATTATTATTTTGGACTTTGAGAAGATCGTAACCGATATCAATCCGGAAACAGGGCTTAAGATTTCAGAGATTGAAGCTTTGGGAGATAGGCCGATAAGAGATACGCCAATTTTGATTGCGGAAGACTCACCGTTATTGAATAAATTAATTGTAAATTCCTTAAAGCAGGCAGGATATACGAATTTAATCCATACAGAAAATGGCAAACAGGCTTATGATGTTATTCAGCAATGTAAAGAGGATGGTACTTTGAGAGAACATGTACAGTGTATCATTACTGATATAGAAATGCCGGAAATGGACGGACACCGTTTGACGAGGCTGGTTAAGGAGGATGAAGAAACCAAACATATTCCAATCGTGATTTTTTCCTCGCTTGTCAACGATGAAATGAAGAGAAAAGGTAAGGCATTAGGTGCTGATGCACAGCTTTCAAAGCCGGAAATTGGTAATTTAGTACATATTGTTGATGAATTGCTTCAATAGAATATCATTACAAGCCGGGAGTAATTCCCGGCTTGTTTATTTCCTTATAGGGTTCGGGTGTCAAAATTTTTTTGCAAGCGCGGGGATATGTGAAGTACATTTTTGATAACTTGTTTGATATGGGATTTTCAGATAAAATATTTCATAAAGAGAGAAATGATGGAAGAAATAAGGACTATATTGATTGAAAAAATTAAGGAAGCGGATCTTGTCTTAGTAGGCATTGGGGAAGAATTTGAAGAGAATATGCCTAAAATGGAAGGAACCCCAATGTTTTCACAGGCTTTGCGTATGATGGAAGAAAAGAAAGAACTTATGTGGATGATGCCTTATTTAAAGAAGGCATATGAAGATTTACATAGGACAGATCAAACGGAAAAGGCATATAAGGCATTGGAGGTTTTGCTGAAAGATAAGAACTATTTTATTGTGTCTACACGTATGGATGATTATATTTACCATACAAGTCTTATGGAAGAAAAAATCGTGACTCCTTGTGGTGGGTATCGGTTTTCACATTGCGAGGATGAAACTCATAAAAAGCTGTATGAATCGGATGTCCGGATTTCAGAAAAAATATATGGTTTTTTTGCGGAAGGCGCCAGTCTGGATTCGATTCAGCGTCCATTCTGTCCGGAGTGTGGAAAGGATCTTGTATTCAACCGTATAGAATATGCAGGTTATATGGAGGAAGGGTATCTGGCACAGTGGGATAAATATACGAAATGGCTGCAGGGAACGGTGAATAGGAAATTGTGTATTTTAGAACTGGGAGTTGGTATGCGGTTTCCTACAGTGATCCGTTGGCCCTTTGAAAAGGTGGTTTTTTTTAATCAAAAAGCAAATATTTTTAGAATACATAGCAAATTATACCAGTTAACAGAGGAAATTAAGGATAGAGGGTATAAAGTAGAAAAAAAACCGATGGATTTTCTTGCAAATTGGTTTGTCTAATAGGGATATGTATGATAAACTAAGATAATAAATATTAATATAAAATGTGAGGGTGTTTATGAATTCAGATGAAGAATATTTAGATGATTTGCTTAATTCTCTTATGGATGGGGAAGAAGGGGCTGATCTTTTGCCGGAAGGAGAGGAAACAGCAGAAGGCTCGGAATTTGATGAAGGAATGATGCCGGCAGATTTAGGTTTTGGAGCAGATGAATTTATACCGGATGATTTCGTGACAGATGATTTTGTATCTGGAGATATGGAAGATCCGGATATAAAGCCTTTTACGGCTGTTGATCCGGAAGAAGCGTCGAGGGAAGGAAGTGACGTGGAGGAAAGCGTTGCAGAGGATGATTTTGCTCTGGAAGATTTTGTGACAGAGGAGCCGGATCTTGATAGTCTTGGGATCTCGGACTTTCATCTTGAGGAAGGGAATACGGAGGATGGGAGAATAGGTGAAGAAGGATTGATTTCACCGGATGATGTGGATGCAATGTTTGCAGCGGCGGATGCCGTTGTGTCCGATGGAGACGCTTTTCAGGCGGAGGAACCGGAAGAGAACGATATGTTGTCTTTTTTGGATAATATGCCGGTAGAAGAAAATGAAGCGGAAGGTTCGCTAAGTCCTTCTAACCGGAATATAGAAGAAGAAGCCACTGGAGATATCAAAGAAGAAACTGATAATAAAAAAGCCAAGAAAGAAAAAAGGGGTAAAAAAGAAAAGAAAGAGAAAAAACCTTTATTTGGCAGAAAGAAAAAGAATAAAAAGGAAGAAGAGCCTGAGGAAGAAACGGAAACTGTTGTTGACAGCGGAAGTATGGATGAAATACTGTTAGAAGATGAGGCAAAAAAAGAGGCGGAAGAGAAGCCAAAAAGCTTTTTTAGCAGGATGATAGAATTTCTGACGGAATCGGATGAAGAGGAGGAAGAAAGTCAGGCAGACGGTCTGGAGCCTTCGGATGAAAACAAAAATATATTGAAGGAACTGGATGATGAAGATAAAAAGAAAAAGAAGAAAAAGGTAAAAGGCAAAAAGGGAGAGGACGGGGAGGAAAAAGGGAAACCCAAGAAGGAAAAAAAGAAAAAAGAAAAGAAGAAAAAGGAAAAAGCGGAAGCCTCGGATGAAGCAGGGATTCCTCATGAAGCGAAAAAAGGAAAAAGGGTTTCCATAAAGAGCATGATTGTGATAGCCGGCCTTTGTCTTACTGTAACAGCAATGATTATTGTAATGTGCAGTATTGTTCCGGAATTTTTTGATAAAAGGAAGGCAAGGGATGCATTTTATGAATCGGATTACATAAAATCATATGAATTGCTGTATGGTAAAAAATTAGATGAAAATGACGAGATGATATACAATAAATCCAAAACCATATTGGAAATTAAGAGGAAACTGGACTCTTACCACAATTATTTGGGAATGGGTAAAGAGATACAGGCTTTAGATGCACTTATGTCGGGAATACAAGATTACCCTGAGATTTTAATAAAAGCGGAGGAATATAGGGTAGTTCAGGAAGTGAACGCGGTTTATGAAACCATCTTAAATATTTTGAATGATAAATATTATCTTTCCGAAGGAGTAGCCAAAGCAATTGTAGAATATGACGATGTGACTTATACAAGAAAATTGGAATCTCTTGTCAATGGCACCCCGTTTTTAGAGCCGGTAAAGGCGGAAGATCCCGCTATATCGGAAGACATCCTTCCGGAAGAACGTGCTTTGATGGAACAGGAATCCCCGGAAGAAACGGAAGAAAGCCTGAATAAGGATGATCCCGATTTGTCAGAGCAAAATGTGAATGAAGAGGACGCAGAAGAATTGCCAATGGAAAATGCGGACGGCGATATAGCGGAGGATGAGGCTGTACAAGAGCAGGATACGGAAGAAGAACAATCTCCTGATGAGGAGCCGGCATCAGTTCCGGAAGAACCGTTTTCAACGGGAGAAGATGTCTCTTCATGGACAGGGGAATCCGGAGGCCAAGGGGAACAGATTCAAGGCATCCGTCAGCCGATAGATATTCAAATACACGGAAACTGATAGCAGCAGAAAGTGACAGCATATGATAGCAATAATTGATTACGATGCGGGTAACATAAAAAGTGTGGAAAAAGCCCTTCTTTTTCTGGGAGAGGAAACCTGTGTGACGCGGGAAAGAGAAAAAATCCTAAGTGCCGACAAAGTAATTTTGCCAGGGGTCGGTTCTTTTGGCGGGGCTATGGAAAAAATCCGGGGTTATGGGCTAGAGGCTGTAATAAAAGAGGCCATTAATCAGGGAATGCCGTTCCTTGGTATTTGTTTGGGGCTTCAGCTTCTTTTTGAACGTAGCGATGAGTGTCCTGAAGCGAAGGGGCTGGGCATCTTAAAGGGCAGTATTTTGAGGATTCCGGAAAAGGAAGGGGGGAAAGTCCCCCAGATTGGATGGAATTCTCTAAAGTATCCTAATAAAGGCAGATTGTTTTCCGGAATCCCGGAAGAGCCGTATGTATATTTTGTCCATTCCTATTATTTGAAGGCGGAAGAAGAGGAAATAGTCACAGCCACAACGGAATACAATACATTAATCCATGCATCGGTAGAAAAAGGAAATATTTTTGCATGTCAGTTCCATCCGGAAAAAAGCTCCGGTACAGGTTTGCATATCCTCCGTAATTTTATCCAAATACAAAAGGAGGGAAAATAAATGCATACGAAGCGTATTATCCCTTGTCTGGATGTTCATGGGGGAAGGGTGGTTAAAGGGGTCAACTTTGTAGACTTAAAGGATGCGGGAGATCCGGTAGAGATTGCGGCTGCTTATGATAAGGCGGGGGCGGATGAACTGGTATTCCTGGATATTACGGCATCTTCCGATGCCAGAAAAACCGTGGTGGATATGGTAAGACGTGTAGCGGAAAAGGTTTTTATCCCTTTTACTGTGGGCGGAGGGATCCGTACTGTGGATGATTTTAAGATGATTCTCAGGGAAGGGGCTGATAAAATCTCCATTAACTCATCAGCAATCAATAATCCTTGCCTGATCAGCGAAGCGGCGGACAAATTTGGAAGTCAGTGTGTAGTCGTGGCAATAGACGCAAAAAAAAGAGCGGATGGGTTAGGGTGGAATGTTTTTAAAAACGGCGGACGCATAGATGTTGGGCTGGATGCGGTGGAATGGGCTATGAAGGCGGATAAGCTGGGGGCCGGGGAGATTCTTTTGACAAGTATGGACTGTGATGGTACGAAGGCCGGATATGATATGGAATTGACCAGGATAATTGCAGAAAATGTTTCCATCCCGGTAATCGCTTCCGGTGGGGCCGGACGGAAAGAGGATTTTTATCATGTGCTGACGGAAGGGAAGGCGGATGCAGCGCTGGCAGCGTCTTTGTTTCATTATAAGGAGCTGGAAATAAGCCAAGTAAAGGATTTTTTGAAAATGCGGAAAGTGCCGGTAAGGCAGTAGAAAAGGAAAGGGGTACAAAAGAATGGCAATGATTCAGAATGACTGGCTGGATGCGTTGAGGCCGGAATTTTCCAAGCCATATTATAGACAGCTTTTTGAATTTGTACAAAGCGAGTACAGCAAAGCGGTCATATATCCACCGGCAGACGATATTTTCAATGCCTTTCACTTTACTCCGTTAAGCAAAGTAAAGGTATTGCTGTTGGGGCAGGATCCATATCATAATGTACATCAGGCCCATGGCTTGAGTTTTTCCGTATTGCCGGATCAAAAAGATATCCCTCCTTCTTTGCAAAATATTTATCAGGAACTGCATGATGATTTGGGATGCCGGATACCGAACAATGGCTTTTTGAAAAAATGGGCGGATCAGGGAGTATTGCTGTTAAATACGGTTTTGACGGTCAGGGCCCATCAGGCTAACTCGCATCAGGGCAAAGGTTGGGAAATGTTTACGGATGCGGTGATAGAAGCCGTAAATGCCCAAGATCGTCCTATTGTATATTTTTTATGGGGAAGGCCGGCGCAAAACAAAGCATCCATGCTGACGAATCAGGAACATTTAATTTTGAAGGCGCCGCATCCCAGCCCACTATCCGCATACCGAGGATTTTTTGGGTGCAGGCATTTTAGCAAAGCGAATGAATTTTTGTCGGAACATGGGGTAGAGCCTGTGGATTGGCAGATTGATGATATTTAAAATAAGAAGCGCCAATGCGTAAAAGCTATCTTTTTGTTTTTATGCGTTGGCATTTTTTGTTCCGAAATAAGACTTGACAAAGCAGGGAAGAAAGATTATAGTGTTTCTGGAAAGAAACACTATTGAGGAAGGAAAATGGATGAGGCGTATATATTAGAGAAATTAGTGGGTTTTGGGATGACGAGGCAGGAAGCTTCCATGTATTTGTGCCTTTATAGAAAAGGCGGGCTGACGGGATATGAAGTGTCAAAGCAGACGGGGATTTCCCGTTCCAATGTTTATGGCGGATTATCGGGGCTGGTGGAGATGGGGGCAGCATATTTAATGGAAGGGAACCCAAGTAAATATACGGCGGTCCCGGTAGATGAGTTCTGCAACAGCAAGATCAGGGCTATGATAAAGGCAAAAGAATTTCTGACGGTGAATATGCCTGCGGCGGCGGATTCCCCGGATGGATATATTACAATTGAGGGGGCGTCCAATATAAGGAATAAAATTTTGGCGATGTTGGAGAAGGCGGAATACCGTATCTATCTTTCCGCCCCCGGGATTTTCTTAAAAGGCATACAGGAAGAGTTGGAAGAAACAGCGAAACGCAATATAAAACTGGTTTTGATTACAGACAGCGTAATAGAAATAGAGAATGTGCTTTTGCACGTTACGGAAAAAAAGGGGATGCAAATACGTCTTATTATTGATTCCATGTATGTCCTAACCGGGGATATTGAGGGGAAAAAGACGGATACGTGCCTTTATTCCGGGCAGAAGAATTTTGTAAATGTCTTTAAAGAGGCTCTTAGGAATGAAATCAAATTAATTGAGATAAGCAAAGGAGAAAATGGCAATGAGTAAAAATGCATTTGTGACGAAGGATATGATAGAGAAGATTACGAAGGATTATCCGACTCCTTTTCACATTTATGATGAAAGAGGTATCCGGGAAAATGCGGAGGCAGTGAAAGAGGCTTTTGCCTGGAATAAAGGGTTTAAGGAATATTTTGCAGTGAAGGCGGCTCCAAACCCGTATTTAATGGAGATTCTTAAAGATTATGGATGCGGATGCGATTGTTCATCCATGACGGAACTCATGCTTAGCAAGGCAATAGGGGTGGAGGGGAGCGATATTATGTTTTCGTCCAATGAAACTCCGGCGGAAGAATACGCATATGCAGCTAAATTGGGGGCAATTATCAATTTGGATGACATTACCCATATCAGTTTCCTGGAAAATATCCTGGGAAAACTTCCGGAGACTCTAAGCTGCCGTTATAATCCGGGCGGAATATTTACCATGAGTAATGGGATTATGGATAATCCTGGAGATGCAAAATACGGTTTTACGAAGGAGCAGATGTTTGAAGGATTCCGGATCCTGAAAGATAAAGGGGTGAAGAATTTTGGTATTCATGCATTTTTGGCAAGCAATACCGTAACCAATGAATATTATCCGGCATTGGCAAAGCAGTTGTTTGAGATGGCTGTCCAGTTAAAAAGAGAAACAGGCGCGGAGATTAGGTTTATCAATCTTTCCGGCGGTGTGGGAATTCCTTATCAACCCGGTCAAAAGGGGAATGATATCCGTGCGGTGGGTGAAGGGGTAAGAAAAGTATATGAGGAAACGCTTGTCCCCGCAGGAATGGGCGAGGTTGCTATTTATACGGAGATGGGGCGGTTTATGATGGGGCCTTATGGAGAACTTGTGACAAAGGCAATCCATGAGAAACATACCTATAAAGAATATATTGGCGTGGACGCCTGCGCGGTTAATTTGATGAGACCTGCGATGTATGGTGCGTATCATCATATTACAGTGCTTGGAAAGGAAGAGGAGCCATGCTGCAATAAATATGATATCGTAGGATCTTTGTGTGAGAATAATGACAAATTTGCTGTGGACAGAATGTTGCCGAAAATTGAGAAGGGGGATTATCTGGTGATTCATGATACGGGCGCGCATGGATTTGCCATGGGTTATAATTATAATGGGAAATTAAAATCAGCGGAACTTTTGTTAAAAGAAAATGGGGAAATACAGTTGATCAGGAGGGCGGAAACACCGGAGGACTATTTTGCAACGTTTGATTGTTTGGACATTTTTGAAAAAATAAAAAAAGAATTTTAAAAAACTGCTTGTCAATATCAGCCGAGTATGGTAACATATAACTTGGCTGTTAGAGATTGGCAGGGCAGTCAGCGCAGATATCCGAAATGGAAAATATATATTAGCCGGCGTGTCGGAATGGCAGACGAGGCAGACTCAAAATCTGTTGTGGGCAACCACGTATGGGTTCAAGTCCCATCGCCGGCAGTGTAAAAAAGTTTGAAAACCCAGTAAATTGGTGTGTTTCAAACTTTTTTGCGTCATAGGATTTTAAGGTTTTTTAGGAAGAGAGGACAATGATAGAACAAGAATGCAAAAAAGCAGTTTGCAGATGGATAAAATGCATAATAGAACCCGGCAAAAGAAAGGAAAATGCAACAATAAATACAAAAGACATCTTATTTACTTGACAGAAATTGTATAAATTGTTATTATATACCCAGATAGTGAGCCGGCGGCATATTAAAGGAAAGCATGGGATTGTTACTGAAAAGCAGATAAAACCGGATTTTATAAGTTAATCATGAGAGGGGGAGATTAATTTATAAAGTGTGGTTTTTTTACTACATATGATTTTATATACATAAAGTTGTCCATAAATATTAAGTTCATAAATATTATGTTCATAAGTATTATGTTCATAAGTATTATGTTCATAAGTATTATGTTCATAAATGTTAAGTTCATAAGGTACTTATGGGATTGTCTGGAAGCAGTTGTATATCGCCCGGAAGGAAGTATGAAAGAGGGTAAATTAATCAATAATAATAATGTTTCGCCTATAAACAGCCGCGGAAGAAAAGGGCTTATGCTTGGAAGGCGCAATAAAGAGAGGCGGGAAGGACAGTTGTCAAGCAATTGTGACAGATGCGGAAAACGGTAGTAATGGAAAGTTGCTATAGAATCCTTGGAAAAAGGAAAAAAGAAAGGAGAATTATATTATGCAGGAGTTCAAGTACACAATCAAAGACGAGTTAGGAATTCATGCAAGGCCTGCAGGTCTGCTGGTTAAATTAGCGGCACCTTTTAAAAGTACGATTACGGTGGATACAGGGTCAAAGAAGGCGGATGCAAAGAAGATCATGGCCCTTATGGGCGCAGGTGCAAAAAAAGGCACAACGGTGACATGCAGGGCGGAAGGACCTGATGAGGCAGAAGCGATTGCAGCTTTGAAAAAGTTCTTTGAAGAGAATTTATAGATTTCATTTTTAAAAATGGATTGATATGGATTGGTATTTTGCCATATTTGTTTGCTGGCCTATCGGAAGCTCCAAAGAGCTTCCGATATTTAAACTTATAATAATCAGGAATGCGGTTGCAGGATTATGCAGCATAAAAAGAAATAAGCGTCAAAGGTGCGCGGATAGGAGTAAGAATGAGGATAATTAAAACGAAAGATTACAAGGATATGAGCAGAAAAGCTGCCAATATTATTTCTGCCCAAGTAATTACGAAACCGGACTGCGTATTGGGGCTTGCGACAGGATCTACGCCGATTGGGACTTATGAGCAGTTGGTGGAATGGTTTGAAAAAGGTGATCTTGATTTTTCAAGGGTAACTTCAGTGAATCTCGATGAATATAAAGGGCTTACGAAGGATAATGACCAAAGCTACTATTATTTTATGAATGAACATCTTTTTAGCAAGGTAAACATAGATAAAGCCAATACCCATCTTCCTGACGGGACCGAACCGGACAGCGATAAGGCGTGTTCTGACTATAATGAAGTGATTTCATCAGTAGGAGGCATTGATCTGCAGCTTTTGGGGCTTGGCCATAACGGCCATATAGGGTTTAATGAACCGGCAGACGAATTTATTCCGGAAACACATTGCGTGGATCTTACCCCTTCTACGATTGAAGCAAATAAGAGATTTTTTGCTTCTTACGACGATGTGCCGAAGCAGGCATATACGATGGGGATTAAGACGATCATGCAGGCGAAAGCAGTGCTTGTTGTTGTCAGTGGGGAAGATAAGGCGGCAATTGTAAGGGATGCTTTCTTTGGTCCTATTACTCCAAGGGTACAGGCGTCTATCCTTCAGCTTCATCCTAATGTAACAGTAGTGGCGGATGAAGCGGCGTTATCCCTTGTAAATTAAATCTCAGTAAATAATAGTGCCATTGGAATGTTGTTTTGCGCAGTCCAATGGCTTTTTTATAGAGTTCTGGCATAAAACGTAATTTCCAATTAATTTTTAGAGGATACTTTCAAAAAAGTTAATTTTAGTGTATAGTACATTATGTATGGTTATATCATAGGAATTTGATTTGGCATAAGATAAAGAAAGATACTTATGAGGAGGCCGGGGGCTGCCATGGATTGTAAAGATGTGATAAAGAGGATACCGGACTTTTTAAATCATGAATTGAATAACAGAGAGCTGAAGGATTTTTTGAATCACACAGAAGGATGCAAAGAGTGCAGGGAAGAATTGAGCATACAATTCCTTGTGCTTGAAGGGATGGCGAGGCTGGAAGAAGGGAACACTTTTGACTTGCAGAACGAATTTGACCGGATGATGGAAGATGCAAAAAGGCGTATGAAGCTGCGCAGGATGTTGAATGTTTTTGTATATGGAATGGAAATTTTGGCGATTATAACAATCATAACGATTATTGTTTTGATTATTGTATTGTGAATAAATGGAGACGGGAATTATGGGCAAAATAGTTTTGATCGATGGGCATAGTATATTAAACAGGGCATTTTATGGAGTGCCGGAGTTGAGCAATAAGGAAGGGCTTCATACGAATGCTGTTTATGGTTTTTTGAACATCATGTTTAAGATTCTGGATGAAGAGAAGCCGGAATACTTAGCAGTAGCTTTTGATGTACATGCCCCTACTTTCCGGCATGAAATTTATAAAGAATATAAAGGCACAAGGAAACCGATGCCGGAGGAACTGCGGGAGCAGGTTCCGGTAATAAAGGAAACGCTTAAGGCGATGCGGATTAAAACTGTGGAGAAGCCGGGTCTGGAGGCGGATGATATCCTGGGGACATTGGCAAAGAGGGCGGAAAAGGAAGGAATGGAGGTGTCCCTGATTTCCGGCGACCGGGATTTGCTGCAAATAGCGTCTTCCCATATTAAGATAAGAATCCCGAAGACAAAAGGAGGGAAGACGGAGGTAGAGGATTATTACGCTGCAGATGTGGAGAAAAAATATCAGGTAAATCCCAGGCAATTTATTGATTTGAAGGCACTGATGGGAGATACTGCGGATAATATACCAGGAGTGCCGAAAGTTGGAGAGAAGACGGCTACGGATTTGCTGCTCCGGTTTGGCTCTTTAGAGGGGGTTTATGAACATATTGAAGAGGTGCCTAGAAAATCGGTAAAGGAATCCTTGGCGGCAAACAGGGATCTGGCGGATTTGAGCAGGACGCTGGCTACGATCAAAGTGGACGGCGAGGTGGACTTTAGTTATGAAGAAGCCAAGATTAAGGATTTTTATACGGAGGATGCCTATCGTATTTTTCAACGGCTAGGGTTTAAGAATATGTTGAGCCGCTTTGAGAAAGAGGGAGTGGAACAAAGGCAGACGGAATATTTTACGGAAATTACGGATTTGGGAAAAGCGGAGGAAGTTTTTGACAAGCTGAGGAATCTCAAAGAAGGGGAGAGGGCTGCTTTCGATATTATCGAGGATGGTCCAACGGAAGAGGGATTCATAGGTATGGCCTTAGCTTTTGGAGAAAAGGAAATCTACTTTCTAAAGCCGGAAGGATTCTTAAAAAAAGAATATCTCCTTGGGAGGCTGGCGGAGGCTGTAGAAGGAAAAGATGATGGGAATGCCAAAACCGCCGTTCAGTTTGTCACTTTTGATATAAAAAAGAAATATGGATGTATCCGGACAGATAAGACAGACAGGATGTTTGATATATTGATTGCAGCATATTTACTTAATCCTTTGAAAAACGATTATGGGCCGGAAGATGTTGCTGCGGAATATTTAGGTTTTGTGACGCCCGGACGGGGGCAGTTATTTGGGAAAACATCCTTCCGGGATGCAATGGAAGCGGATGGGCGAAAAGTCATGGAGTATGCTTGTTTCCTCGTATATGTGGAATGGATGGCGGCTCCGGTCTTGCAAAAGGAGCTGGCAGAAGCCGGGATGGAGAGGCTGATGGCGGAGATCGAGATGCCTTTATCTTATGTACTATATGATATGGAAAAAGAGGGCGTTAAGGTGAAGCCGGATGAACTGCGAGCCTATGGGGAAGCTTTAAACGGGCGGATTGGGGAGTTGGAAAAAAGCATCCATGAAAAAGCAGGCTGTGATTTTAATATCAATTCCCCAAAGCAGTTGGGGGAAGTCCTATTTGATAAAATGAAGCTTCCGGGCGGGAAAAAGACAAAAACCGGATATTCCACGGCGGCAGATGTGTTGGATAAACTGGCGCAGGATCATCCGGTGGTTGAAGAAATCTTAGAGTACAGAGGCTTGTCCAAATTAAAGTCTACTTATGCGGAGGGGCTGGCCGCATATATTGGGGAAGGGGACCGGATCCACAGTACCTTTAACCAGACTATTACGGCAACGGGGCGGATTAGTTCCACGGAGCCGAATCTGCAGAATATTCCTATGCGTATGGAGCTTGGAAGGCTGATACGAAAGGTCTTCGTCCCCAAAGATGGATTTTTGTTTACGGATGCGGATTATTCTCAAATCGAACTTCGCGTGTTGGCCCATATGTCAGGGGATGAACAGTTGATTGAAGCTTATAAGATGGATGAGGACATCCATAGGATTACGGCTTCCAAAGTTTTCCATACTCCTTTTGATGAGGTGACGGATTTACAAAGGCGGAATGCCAAGGCCGTCAATTTTGGCATTGTATATGGGATCAGTTCTTTTGGGCTAAGCCAGGATCTGAGCATTTCAAGGAAAGAAGCCGCGGATTATATTGAGCAGTATTTTGCCACCTATCCGGAAGTGAAGAAGTTTTTGGACAGACAGGTGGAAGATGCCAAAAGGGATGGTTATGTTACCACTATGTTTGGGCGCAGGAGGCCAGTCCCGGAGCTTTCTTCCGGTAATTTCATGCAGCGTTCCTTTGGGGAAAGAGTGGCAATGAACTCGCCGATACAGGGAACGGCGGCCGACATTATAAAGATAGCGATGATCAGGGTATGGAAAAGGCTAAAAGCAGAAAGCCTAAGATCAAAGCTTATCCTTCAAGTGCATGATGAGCTTTTGATCGAAACGGCGCAGGAAGAAGAAGAAAGGGTAAAGACGGTTTTGGAAGAAGAAATGAAAGCGGCGGCTGATCTGTCCGTGACGCTTGAGATCGATATGCATACGGGAAAGAACTGGTATGAGGCGAAGTAGGATGCAGCAGGCCCGAACGTTTAAGGATTATAAGGAAAGCAGCGGGGGATGCGGGAGGCGGTATGAGAGTAATTGGCATTACCGGAGGGGTAGGCTCCGGTAAGACGGAAGTGTTGGATTATATAAGAAGCAAGTATCACTGTGAGGTGATACTTGCCGATGAAGTGGCGCATAGGGTAAAGGAGCCGGGGGGGAAATGTTATGATGTTTTGGTGGATTTGCTTGGAAAAGATGTACTGACGCTTGACGGGAAGATTGATAAAGGAAAGATGGCGGAGAAAATCTTTGGCGACGGCTTCCTGTTAGAGAAAGTAAACGGGCTGATACATCCGATAGTAAAAACATATATTTTGGAAGAAATCAAGAGGCTGGAAAAAGAGGGGGGAACAGAATTTCTGTTTATAGAGGCGGCTTTACTGATCGAGGACGGATATGAAGATATCGTGGATGAGTTATGGTATGTCCATGCCGGGGAAGAAGTGCGGCGCAAGAGGCTGAAAGCATCCAGGGATTACACGGAGGGAAAGATAGACGGGATATTGAGCAGGCAGCTTACGGAAGAAGAATTCAGAAGGCATTGTGGGACAGTGATTGACAATAGCGGTTTTCTTGCGGATACATATGGACAGATCGATAGGAAATTGGAGGAATATCTGTGACAGAAGGAAAAAATTATTCAGGGCAGTTGGTTTTTGGGCTGGATATCGGGACGAGGAGTATCGTGGGTACGGTAGGGTACCGGAATAACAATCGTTTTTATGCGGTGGCGCAGCGGATCAAAGAACATGAAACCCGTGCGATGTTGGACGGGCAGATTCATGATATCCGCAAAGTGGGAGAGACTGTCCGACAGGTAAAAGAAGAGCTGGAGAAAGCCATAGGGCGCAGCCTGACGGATGCTTGCATAGCAGCGGCCGGACGTGTGCTGCGTACCGTCAATGTAACGGTGGAGACGGAATTTGGCTACGACAAAGAGATTACGCAGGAAGATATGTATGCGCTTACAACCCTTGGCGTGGAAAAGGCATATGAAATGCTCCAGAAAGAAAATGATATGGATATGCGGTTTTACTGCGTAGGGCATTCTGTGATCCATTATTATATCAACCGCTATCCGATTTCCAATCCTGACGGGCATAAGGCAAAAATATTGAGTGCGGAAATGATTGCCACGTTTTTGCCGGACGATGTAGTGGATGGATTGAACAAAGCGGTGGGGCTGGCAGGGCTTAATGTGGTGAATATGACGTTGGAGCCTATTGCGGCCATTCAGGTGGCAATCCCGGAAATGTACCGGATGTTGAATATTGCTTTAGTCGATGTCGGAGCGGGGACTTCAGATATCTCCATAACAAAGGACGGAAGCATTATCGCTTTCGGGATGCTTCCCATGGCCGGGGACGCCTTGACGGAAACTATTGCAAAGCACTGCCTTGTTGATTTTGCCACGGCGGAGCAGATAAAAAAAGACGCAGGGCTGATGAAAGAAATTTCTTATAAAGATATCATGGGTTTGCAGCAAAGCATTGCAAAGGAAGAGCTGTTGCAAGTATTGGAGCCCGTGATACAGTCTATGGCCGTAGGAGTGGCGGATAAAATAAAGGAATTGAATGGGGGAAAGTCTGTCAGCGCTGTCTTTGTTGTGGGCGGGGGCGGAAAAATGGAAAGCTATACCGACCATTTGGCGGAAGAACTTGGCATACAAAAAGAAAGAGTTGCCGTACGCGGGAGCGAGGTATTGCAGCAAGTGGAATTTCTGGAGGATAATGTTGTCAAAGACTCCCTTTTAGTTACCCCTATCGGTATTTGCCTTAGTTTTTACGAACAGAGCAATAACTTTATTTTTGTGGATTTTAACGGACAGAGGATAAAGTTGTATGATAATAATATGCTGGCGGTAGTGGATGCCGCTATGCAGGCGGAGTTTGCAAAAGAAGGGTTGTTCCCCAAAAGAGGGAAGGAACTGAATTTTACAGTAAACGGGAAAGCGAGGATTGTCCGCGGGCAGTTGGGGGAAGCGGCTGTGATCCGCGTAAATGGGGAAGAAGCGGATATACACACCCCGATTCATGGAGGGGATAGGATCGAAGTTATTCCATCTACTGCGGGAGCGGCGGCGGCTATGGAACTGGGGGCCTTAAATGAGTTCGGGGATGTGATCCGGGTAACTGTAAATGATAAGAAAATCGATTTGCCAAAGTTTGCGAGAGTGAATGGGCAGCTTCAGTCCGGTTACTATGATATTAAAGACCACGATGTGATTGAAATGTTAAATTATTACACTGTAAAGCAGATTGCAGATTTTATGGATGTCATGGTGGATCATAGGATCAATATGTATGTAAATCAGCAGTTGGCCGATATGGATACTTGTGTTTATGAAAACTTTACCGTATCATGGGCGATGAAAGGGACGGATGCGGATACATGGCTGACGGCGCAGGAAAAGGCGGCGATGGCGGCGATAGAAAGAAACAGGATGCCGGAGCCGCTAGAATACGCCTGGCCGGTGGAAAGCGATGCGGAAGCGGAAAAGGCGGGGGAAGGAGAAGGGGACGTTAGCCGGGATGAAATATCTGACAAGTACGATGCCGGGGAAGGCGGGGCTTTTCAGGAGAGAGAGGCAGCAACTTTGCCGATCACCGTTACCGTAAATGGAAGGCCGGTGGCGATGGACGGAAAAGACACTTATGTCTTTGTGGACGTTTTTGATTATATTGACTTTGATTTGTCCAAACCGCAGGGCGCACGCGTCGTGACGAAACGGAACGGGCAGATATCACGGTATATGGGGCCGGTAGAAGACGGGGATGTCTTGGAAGTATATTGGGAAAATTAAAAATGGAAAGGCTGGATAAAGGATATGCGGATGTGCAGTATTGCCAGCGGGAGCAGCGGGAACTGTATCTATGTAGGTTCCGACGCCACACATATACTTGTGGACGTAGGCATTAGCGGCAAAAAGACAAAAGAAGGGCTGGAAAGGCTTGGAGTGAAGGCGGAAGAACTGGATGGGATATTTATTACCCATGAACATGCGGACCATATAAACGGACTGGGAGTGATGGCGAGAAAATACGGCATTCCTGTTTATGGGACAAAGGGGACCTTGGAGGCTGTCCGTTGTTCTTCCGGCATAGGAGAGATCGATAGCAGCCTTTTTTGTGAAGTGAAAGCGGATAATAAGATAACCGTTAAAGATCTGACATTAAACCCTATGAGGATATCCCATGATGCGGCGGAGCCGGTGGCTTACCGCATCAGCCATGGGAAGCAGAGGCTGGGGATTATCACGGATTTGGGATGTTACAATGATTACACGGTGGAATGCCTTAGAGGGATGAATGCATTATTAATCGAGGCAAATCATGATGTGAACATGCTTCAAGTGGGGCCGTACCCCTATTATTTAAAGAAACGGATTGCGGGGGAAAGAGGGCATCTTTCCAATGAACTTTCCGGCCGTCTTCTATGCCGCCTGTTAAATGATAAGATGCAGACGATCGTATTGGGGCATTTGAGTAAAGAAAATAATCTGCCGGAGCTTGCTTATGAAACGGTAAGGGTAGAGATCGCAATGGCGGATAATGAATATAAGGCGAATGATTTTCCGATCAGGATAGCAAACCGGAGTGAAGTCTCGGAAATTATTGAAATTGCATAAGGACAGCGTAAAAAGCGCGGAATGGGAGTGGATGATGAAAAAGACAATTATTACTGTAGTCGGTAAAGATACCGTAGGCATTATTGCAAAGGTATGTACATATCTGGCGGAGAATAAAATCAATATCCTGGACATTTCACAGACGATCGTACAGGGATATTTTAATATGATGATGATTGTGGATACCAGCCGGACGGATAAGCATTTCGGCGATATGGTGGATGAACTGGGTGCGCTGGGAGAAGAAATCGGCGTACTCATCAAATGCCAGAAGGAAGAGATTTTTGACAAAATGCATAGGATTTGAGGGATGAGAGGAACTATGATTAATATTTATGAGGTGGCAGAAACCAATCAGATGATTGAAAAAGAAAATCTGGACGTGAGGACGATAACATTGGGCATCAGTCTCTTGGACTGCATAGATTCCGATTTGGAAAGGCTGAACGGCAAGATATATCGTAAGATTTATGAAGCAGCTAAAGATTTGGTAAAAACGGGGGAAGATATTTCAAGGGAATTTGGGATTCCCATTGTGAATAAGAGGATATCCGTAACGCCTGTTGCGTTGATCGGCGGGGCTGCATGCAAAAGTGCAAAGGATTTTGCAGAAATTGCAAAAACCCTGGATAAAGTGGCTCACGAAGTGGGAGTGAATTTTATTGGAGGTTATTCGGCGCTTGTTTCAAAAGGGATGACGGAGGCGGACCGGCTTTTGATCCATTCCATCCCGCTGGCGCTTTCCTCTACGGAGAGGGTGTGCAGTTCCGTGAATCTGGGATCTACGAAGACAGGGATCAATATGGATGCGGTGAAGCTGATGGGGGAAATTGTCAAGCAAACGGCGGAATATACAAAAGATGCGGACTCTTTGGGATGTGCCAAGCTGGTGGTATTCTGCAATGCACCGGATGACAATCCTTTTATGGCAGGCGCTTTCCATGGAGTGACGGAAAGCGATCGGATCATTAATGTGGGGGTCAGCGGGCCGGGTGTGGTGAAAACTGCGCTTAGCAAGGTGCGTGGGGAAAATTTTGAGGTGCTTTGCGAAACGATTAAAAAAACGGCCTTTAAGGTGACGAGAGTAGGGCAGTTGGTGGCACAGGAAGCTTCCAAGCGGATGCAAGTGCCTTTTGGGATTGTAGATTTATCTTTGGCCCCTACGCCGGCCATCGGGGACAGTGTGGCGGATATTTTATGCGAGATCGGCTTAGAATATGCGGGGGCGCCCGGAACAACGGCGGCCCTTGCCCTGTTAAATGATCAGGTAAAGAAGGGCGGAGTGATGGCTTCCTCCTACGTGGGAGGTTTGAGCGGCGCTTTCATCCCGGTTAGCGAAGACCAGGGGATGATCGATGCGGTTGCTGCAGGGGCCCTCACATTGGAGAAATTGGAGGCGATGACTTGCGTATGTTCCGTAGGCCTGGATATGATCGCCATTCCGGGGGATACGAAGGCAACGACGATTGCAGGGATTATAGCGGATGAAATGGCGATCGGTATGGTAAACCAGAAAACGACGGCGGTGAGGATTATTCCGGTCATTGGCAAAACGGTAGGGGAAAAGGTGGAATTCGGCGGTTTGTTAGGGTATGCGCCGGTAATGCCTGTCAATCGTTTTTCCTGCGACGCATTTGTGAACCGGGGCGGAAGGATTCCGGCGCCCATTCATAGTTTCAAAAACTAAACGATGAGACATTGCACCTGTATACCTTAAGGATAAGGGTATGGGGCGATGGGAAAAGGACAAAAGCGGAAGGCGTATAGGCGGCAGGGGAGCCTATGCGCTTTTTATGGTTCAGAAATTATTAAGAAAAGTGTGATTGTGCTGGGGGAGTGGATGTGATATGATGCAATATATAGTGCTGTAACTGTGATTTCATTGTACCAATACCCCAACCTATAGGGCAATTGGAAATATGGAGGAATTATATGAAGAAAATAAACTGGAAAAAGGCGGTTTGTGTAGCTTTATTATTTGTTTTGGGGCTGCAGGCCGCAGGCTGCGGCGGTTCCGCAACAGAAAGCACAACAGCGGCAAAGGAGTTTGTTTATGTGCCGGAATATCAGAAACTGAAAACGGAAGATGGGGTGGATGAGGTTTTTGTAGCAGGGGATATGCTTTATTACAAAGCCGGTTCTTACGATGAATCATCCCAAAGGTATAAAGAATATTTGGCAAAGCTGAAAATCGGTGAAGATACGCCGGAGACGATGCCGTTGGATTTTGGGGAGGACAGCAGCATTCAAAGAATAAAGGTGGATGCGGAAGGCAATGTTTTTGTATTGGTGAGTACATATCTCTACGGAGAAGACGGTGAGGCGGCATCTGCCGAAGAGACGGAGCCGGAAAGTGGGGAAGCGGACGAAGAAAGCGATGCGGAAAGCGGACAGGCTGCAAAAGGGGAAGATGAGCAAGGCGGGCAGGCTGCGGAAGGGGAAGATGGGCAGGACGGACAGGATCCGGAGGGTGAGACTGCAAAAGAAGAGGATCATGAAACGGAAGCCTCGGAAGAACTTTCCTATGAAGTGGTGGAAGAAAGCGGCGGTGGAGCGCATTCTTACTTTGTCGGAGGAAGCGGCGGCACGGCGGTGTTCCCGGGTTCCTCCGGGGACGAGGAAAGCGGGGTTCCCACCAGGATCATGGAAATATGCAGATTATCTGTAGACGGCGATCTGCTTTCCCGGACGGATATTACCGAATCGATGGGCGGGAATGCGGATGTCTATATACAGGATATGGAGACTGATAAAGATGGGAATCTTTATATTAGCCTGGATCAGGAGCTGCTTGTTTTTGACAAGGATGGGAAAGAAGTTTGCAGGATAGAGACGACTAACTGGATCCATGATATTTTTTCAACGAAAGATGGCGAAGTATATGCCGCTTATTACGGCGATATGGATATCGAAGTCCATCCGGTTGACATCAAAGCAAAAGCAATGGGGGATGCGGAAAAAAATATAATAGTAGGAAATAACGGCGGATACCGGTTTATGCCCGGAACGGATACGGATCTTATATTCTGTGCGGACAATAATCTATATACGTATTCTTTTGGGGATGAGTCGCCGGAGAAAATATTGAATTGGATAGACTGCGATATTGATAAGGATGATGTCCGTTCTTTTACCATGTTGGAAGATGGCAGGGTATTAGCGATGCTTTCCGGCTGGGACGATGAAAGTGGCGTAAGCACCACGGAGCTGGTGTATTTAACCAAAAAGAAGGGATCGGAGGTTGCAGAAAAGAAGATCCTTACTTATGGGACCCTCTATCTGGATTATTTTGTCCGGAAGGAAGTTATTGAATTTAACAGGACGAATCCGGAATACCGCATCGAAGTAAAAGAGTATATTACGGAAAATACGGCGGAAGGCTACGGCTCCGGACAGGAACAGATGAATACGGATATCATTAGCGGGAAAGGCCCTGACATTATCGAACTTTCCGGCAGCAATATGCAGATGTATGCGGCGAAAGGGATATTAGAGGATCTGTATCCCTATATGGATGCGGATGCAGAAATCAATAAGGAAGATTATCTGGAGAGCGTCAGGAAAGCGTTTGAAATAGACGGGAAGCTATATACGATGCCGTCGCGGTTTTACATCAATACGGTGCTGGCAAAGACGTCGGAAGTAGGGGAGCGGCAAAGCATCACTTTGGAAGAACTCATGGAAATTATGGACAGGCTTCCGGAAAACGCCCAGCTTTATGAATACGCTACAAAAAGTTCTATTTTAATGTATAATATTATGATGAACATGGATCAATATGTGGATTGGGGGACCGGGGAATGTAAATTCAGCAGCGATGAATTTATCCGTGCACTGGAATTTGCCAATCGGTTTGATACGGAAGCTTATTATGATCAGAATGGTTTGAGCAGGCCGGCAAAAATTAAACAAGGGCTTTTGCTCATGACGGAAACATCGATCAGTTCCGTGGAAGAGTATATTTTATATGAAGCTATGTTCCGTGAACCGATTACTTTTGTGGGGTATCCGACGACAAAGGACAACGGCTCTTTCTTAAGCCATGATGGTTCCATATTGGCCATGAATGCAAAATCAAAGAATAAGGATGGGGTATGGCAGTTTATCAGGCAGCATCTGACAAAGGAGGCACAGGAAAGCGATACAGGAAGAGGCGGTGGTTTTCCGGTGATGGAGTCGGCTTTGGAGAAGCAATTTGAGAAGGCGATGAAGGAAGAATATTACGAGGATGTAGACGGCAGCAAGAAGAGGTCGGAAAAGACTACTTGGGGATATGATGATTTTTCGGTGAAAATCTATGCTGCTAAAGATTATGAAATAGAGACGATCCGAAACTTGATTGAGGGTACGGATACGTTGTATCAGTATGATCAGAAAATGATGGACATTATTTCAGAAGAGGCCAACGCTTATTTTGAAGGCCAGAAAAATGCAAAAGAAGTAGCGGATATTATCCAGAACCGTATACAGGTTTATGTCAATGAGAATCGGTAAGAAAGGAGAATGGGATGAAGATTGGGAAGTGGTTTATGGCAGGAATGGCGTCCGTATTTGTTTTTGCATTGGCGGGCTGCGGGGAAAAGGGACAGGAGGCTCCTGAGGCGGCAAAAAGCGAAAGTGGGAATGAGGGCGGTTTTGTCTACGTGGCAGAGTATGAAGAATTGAAGGAAGACGGATATGTGACGGGTAATGTAACGATCAGCAATGATGGACATGTTATTTTTTCCGTAAGTAAAGAGGGCGGGGAAATGAAACTGATTTCCAGGAATACGGATGGAGAAAAGGCGGAGATTCCCTTAGATTTGGAAGAAAATACTTATATTGCGGCAATCGGTAAAGATATGGAAGGGAATTTCCTGTTAGGGCTTGTAACGTACAGCGGTTCTTTGAATGAACCGGACAGTGTCCCGGCAAATGTTATGGTGCGGAAAATAGCGGCGGACGGAACGGTTTTGGAAGATACCGATATGGGGAAAGCTTTGTTAAATGTTCCGGAATTTTATATACAGGATTTGATTGAAGATAAAGAAGGGTATTATTATATTTGCGCAGGGCAGAAAGTATTTGTATTAAAGCCCGGCGGGGAATTGTATTTTGAAGTGGACGCCGGAAGTTATATCAGCAATATGTTCAGCATCAAAGGGGAAAAAACAGTGGTTGCCAATTATGGGGACATGGGCTGGGAAATGCGGGAAGTGGATTTGGCCGGAAAGGCATTAAAATCCCTGGATGCTCCTGTTACCTTTGATTATGGCACATATCAAAGCGGAGGGGAATATGCGGATATTCTTTATACTTTAGGAACGAAGCTTTATTCCTATAATCTGGGGGAAAGTGAACCGAAGGAAATCTTAAACTGGGTTGACAGCGATATTGACAGCGGCAATCTGAGGTCGTTTACGGTTCTTGAAGATGGGAGAGTGGCGGCGATTTCCTCGGACTGGAGTTCGGCGGAAAGCAATACGGAACTGGCGGTCCTTACCAAAAAGGATAGATCAGAAGTTTCGGAAAAGATCGTTCTTACTTATGGAACGGCTTATATCCCCTATTTTGTGAAGACGGACGTGGTTGCTTTTAATAAGCAGAGCGATAAATACCGTATTGAAATTAAGGAATATGGGGAAGGGGATAAAGATTATGAGACTATGGTAAAACTTTGGACGGCGGATATATCCAGCGGCAATGGGCCGGATATCATCGATATGTATTATTGTCCGGTGGGTTTGCAGGAATTGGTGTCTATGGGGGTTGTGGAAGACTTAAACCCTTATCTGGAAGCAGATGCGGAGATAAACCGGGAGGATTATGTTGACAATGCAATGAAAGCCTATGAGCTGGACGGGAAATTATATGCGATTATGCGGTGCTTTGGTTTATCTACCGTTATTGGAAAGACATCTGATGTGGGAGAGGGGACGTCATGGACGTTGGACGATGTTTTTGCGCTGATGGAATCAAAAGGCAAGGATGTGGAGCTTTTTGAGTATACGACCAAATATAATGCCCTGCAGATGATGCTTCAGACAAACGGGGATTTGTTTGTAGATGAAAACGGTGTATGTGATTTCCAAAATGAGGAATTTATAAAGATCCTGGAATTCGCCAACCGGTTTCCGAAAGAAGTGCAATACGATCCGAACGCGCCCAGTGATACTGAAAAAATAAGGGATGGAAAATTGCTTCTTTTAAAGGAGTCGGTGACTTCGGTACAGCAGTATCAACTTTATGAAGCGAAGTTTGGGGAACCTATTAATATGATCGGTTATCCTACTTCGGGAGAGAGCGGCATTATGCTGACTCCTAACGGTACCGCGGCGGCTATGAATATAAATTCTAAAAATAAAGAAGGGGTCTGGGAATTCTTCAAGTTTTTAATGACGGAAGAAAGGCAGGAGAACCTGCAGTCCGCAAATGCCGGCTTCCCCATCTTACGCAGCGCGTTGGAAAAGCAGTTTGAAGAAGATATGGAACCGGAGTATTATGAAGATACGGACGGAACCCAGAAAGAAATGCCGAAAGGCGTATGGACAACCGGATCCACAGGAGAGGTAACTGTGGAGGTCTTTGCGGCCACGCAGGAACAGGTGGATAAGATAAAGCAGATGATTGAAAAGGCAGGGAATACGGAGATGGATTCCAAAATGCTGGATATTATTATGGAAGAAGCCCAAAGTTATTTTGACGGGCAGAAAAGTGCAGAGGATGTGGCGGGGTTAATACAGAACCGGATGCAGATTTATATCAGCGAAAAGAGATAGAAGGCAGCTTTAACCGTGATGAAAATAAGAAAATTGTCTGAAAGACCGGAAAAAATAAAGAAAGTAAAAAGAGTGGGAGGCAACGGATGCCGTGCTTTGCGAGACATCCATAGGCTCAAAAAAAAGGCTTCCCTCCGGGATGCCCGGGGCAGAAGGATTTCATCAGTATTTTTAACCCCCAGTATACTGGGGGTACTGGTGTTTTTTGTGCTTCCCTTTTTTGTGGTTATTTTTTATTCGGTAGTGGATAACCCTATCAGCCATCAGTTTGTATTCCTGGACAATTTTAAAATGGTGTTTCAAAATGCTGCTTTCCGGCAGGCGGCTTCCAATACAATGAAGTTTTCGTTTATTGCAGTGCCTTTGGCCGTTGTACTGTCGTTGGGGCTGGCCATGCTTTTAGACAGCAAGATACCGTTTAAAAGCCAGTTCCGTACATTTTTCTTAACTCCTATGATGGTGCCGATTGCATCCATTGTGCTGATCTGGCAAGTCTTATTCCATTATAATGGGATGGTGAATGATATTACGGCCATCTTTGGCGCCGGCAAGATAGACTGGTTAAAATCGGATCATGCGCAGGTAGTGATCATTGTATTGTTCTTATGGAAGAATTTGGGCTATAATATGATTTTATTTATGGCCGCCTTAAGCAGCATTCCAAAAGATATTTTAGAGGTGGCGGTATTGGAGAGCGCAAAGCCGTGGCAGATTTTCCTATATATTAAGATCCGTTACTTATCGTCCACTTTGTTGTTTGTAACGATTATGTCGCTGATTAATTCCTTTAAGGTATTCCGGGAAATCTACCTGCTGACGGATGATTATCCTTATCCTACGGTGTATATGATGCAGCATTTTATGAATAATACCTTTGGCAATCTGGATTATCAGAGACTGTCGGCGGCGGCGATCATGATGTCTATTGTGATGGTAGTGATCATAGGGATCCTGTTTTTGGCGGAGAATCATTTCGGAAGGGATGTGGAAGGATGAAAAAGAAGAAAGCGGATTGCTTAGAACCTGCCGGAATGGAAAAAGACCGGTCGTACCGGTGGATGGTAAAGAGGAAAAAAGGGAGGGTTTTCGTTAAAAAATGGACGGCGACGTTTATTGCGGCTTTTTTTGCCATACTCTTCCTGATGCCTATCGTCCTTACCGTTACGAATTCATTTATGTCGTCTTCCGAAATATCATCTAATTATGGGCAGGTATTTTCCACCACCGACACAGGGGGGAAAACCTTTATTTCAGAAAAAGTAAACCTGAAATTTATTCCAGATATGGTATCCTTTAGCCAATATATTACCGTATTGCTAAAAAGCCCGGATTATCTGTTCAAGTTCTGGAATTCCGTTATATTGGTAGCGCCGATTGTGTTTTTCCAGCTTTTGGTGGCTGTGCTTGCTTCGTATGGTTTTACCAGATACCGGGGCAGAATAAAGGAAATGATTTTTTTTATTTACATCATTTTGATGCTGATGCCTTATCAGGTGACGTTGGTTCCTAATTACTTGGTGTCGAATTGGCTGCATTTATTGGATACGAGATGGGCGATATGGCTTCCGGGGATATTTTCCCCGTTTGCCGTCTATTTATTGACAAAGTTTATGCGCAGGATCCCCATTTCCGTCATTGAGGCGGCGCAGATTGACGGAGCCGGGGAATGGCAGATTTTCCGGCGTATCTGCCTGCCCCTTTGTAAGGGCTGCTTATGCTCGGTGGCTATCTTAATCTTTATTGATTACTGGAATATGGTGGAACAGCCGTTGATCTTGCTTTCGGATGATACCATGCATCCCCTTTCCGTGTTCCTTTCCAAAATAAAAAATGGGGAAATCGGGCTGGCATTTGCGGTAGCGACAATCTATATGGTGCCTACGTTGTTGGTATTCCTTTATGGAGAGGATTATCTGGTGGAAGGGATTACTTATCAGGGCGGGATCAAAGGATAGGAAGGGATGGCGTTTCCGAAAGCCGGGAACATGCATACGGGGCGTCAAACAAGCAACGATGCAGGGCATAACACATCTTCGATGTGTCGGGGTGTGACCCTTGCGGCATTCGTCAAATGCCTGCAAGCAGGCACTTGGCTCGTTGCTTGCGGGAATCAAAAGGATTCCCCAGCGATAAAAGGAGGAAGAGTAATGAATGAAAATACGAACCCATCGAAGAGAAGGGAATGGGTAAAAAATGCGGCAATCATCTTTTTGTCTATTATGCTTGTGCTGACGTTTTTTTCCAACACGATTATGAATTATTCCCTGCCGGAGGTGGCCACGGAATATGTGCAGAACGGAACGATCACGGAGAAAGTGCGAGGGACCGGGAACCTGGAAGCGACGGATCCTTATAACGTAGTGGTTACGGAAAGCAGGAAGATAGAAAGCGTCAATGTAAAGAATGGGGATGAAGTGGAAAAAGACGCCGTGCTGTTTTATCTGGAAGATGTGGAAAGCGAGGAGTTAAAAACAGCGCAGAAGGAACTGGATGATTTAAGGCTGGCTTATTTGACGGGGCTGTTTACCGGGGATATCACCAGCGATGTCATCAATAAATTGGAGAGCGGGAAAACGGGTTCGTTGGCGTCTTATCAGGCGCAGTTAGCGGATATTGACAACAGGCTGACGGCTGCGAAAAACAGCCTGGATTCCGCGACGGCGAACCAGCAGAATGTGCAGAATAATTTAAATAATCTGACAGGACAGAAAAATATTAACGACGCCACAGTCGTAGATACTACGGGGGAACAGCAGGCGGTGAATTCGGCGGCGGCTACAGTGGCTAATGCGGAAGCGGAAGTGGCAAGGATTAAAAATGAAATAACCGGGGTGCAAGCTAAAATAGATGAGGCGGTGAATTTGTTAGGAACGCCTGTGGCAGATGAAAATGGAAATGTCAGTTTAGAAGGGGGATTGGAGAATTTTCAGGAAGCCAAAGCCATTGCGGAAGAAGAATTGGCTCAAAGAAGAGCGGAGTTAGCGGATGCGGAAATAAAGTTAAAGGAAGCGGAACAAAAAATACAGGATGCAATCGCAACAGGGGAGCAGGATGAAATTGACAAAGCACAAAATGAGTATAATGAGATTAAGCTGCATATATATGATGCAGCGGCGGAAAATGTGCGGATAGCGGAAGATAAACTGAATGTAGCGATGGGCGAACTGGATAAGGCGGCGCAGGCGTTGGCTTCCTATAATGGCAATAAATCATTGAGGGATTCTTTGCAGGCTTCCCTGGAAAATGCGGAGCGCAATCTGGAAAACGCAAGATCGACACAGACGGCGGCACAGGAGGCTTTAAGCAACAAAGAAGCAAAGGCAAAGAATATCAGCGCGCAAAATGACCTGAATACGCAGATTGCCCAGGCGACGAACAGCAAGACGGAGGCAGAAACACAGGTGGCCAACATTACGGCGGAGATTACAAAGCTTGAGACGGAAAAAAGCGAACTGATCAAGGCTTTGACCGCGGAGATGAATTTGAATGCCCAGAATACGCAGATTATGAAAAAGGAAGAGGAAATCGAGCGGTTAAAGGAAAAATCCATGGGGAGCAGTATTACGGCCCCGGTGGCAGGCACAGTGACGTCCATCAATCTGGTGGCAGGGGAAACAACGAAGCCGGATGAAGTGCTTGCCGTCATACAGCCTGCAGGAAAAGGCTTCACCTTGGCTTTTTCCGCAACCGCGGAGCAGGCGAGGAAGCTTTCGGTAGGCGACATAGCGGAGCTTCAAAATGCCTGGTATTATGATAATGTGAAAGCGTCATTAGCTTCCATCAAGCCCGACCCGGATAATCCGGCGCAGAAAAAACTGCTGACCTTTCATGTGGAAGGCGATGTGCAGGCCGGGCAGTCTTTGAGCCTTTCCGTAGGGCAAAGAAGTTCGGAATATGAACTGGTCGTTCCTAATAGCGCGGTAAGGGAAGACAATAACGGTAAGTTTATCTTGATCGTTGAGTCCAAGAGCAGCCCTTTGGGCAACCGTTATATCGCGACCCGGGTGGATGTGGAAGTGTTGGCGGCGGACGATACGCATACCGCAATCTCGGCCGGGCTCTATGGACACGAATATGTAATTACGACGGCGACAAAGCCAGTAGAGGCGGGAAAGCAGGTTCGTCTGACAGACTGACGCCGCCGGATGATGCAGTACGGCATAGCGGCGGTGGGAAGGATGGAATGATAACGGATTATGAATAAAATCAAAGATTTTGTAAGAAGCCTTTCGTGGAGACAGATAACGCTGGCAGCCATTATCTTGTTTTGCCTGGCGATATGGGGAGGTTTGACAGCCTTTTCGGTTGTAAAGAAAAACGGCCTTCCAGACCAGACGGCGGCAAAGCGATGGTCCAAGGAAGGCAATACCGCGCAGATAAGCTGTTTTTTTACAGAAAGTACGGAGATGGATAAAGATAAAATCAGGTCTTTTGAGCATGAATTAGATACGCTTTTAAAAGAATCTTCTATTACGGCCCCGAACGAACATGCGAGGCTGTGGGCGGATGCTTACAGCGCATCCGGGAAGATCACCTTATCTTCCGGGAAGACATCATTGGCGGACGCTTCCGCCATAGGGATCGGAGGGGATTTTTTCCTGTTCCATCCGGTCCATCTTCTTCAAGGCGCTTATTTTTCAGGGAATGATCTGATGTATGATAAAGTGATCGTGGATGAAGAGGCTGCCTGGCAGTTGTTCGGTTCCAATGACGTAGTCGGTATGCAGTTGACGATTGGCGGCGTACCGCATTATATTGCCGGAGTGATCAGGCGGGAAGAGGGCAGGTTCCAGGAGGCGGCGGGGCTAGATAAGACAGTGGTTTATGTTTCCTATGAGACTTTGGAGCAATTTGGGTCAACGGAGGGGATCAGCAGTTATGAAGTGGTAATGCCGAACCCGGTGAAGAACTTTGCCTATAACAGCGTTAAGGAAAAATTCGGTTTGGATGAAAACCGTATGTGGGTGGTAGAGAATTCAGCGCGCTTTGGTATAGAGGGGCTGCTTACAGTTATTGCTGATTTTGGCACGCGTTCTATGAACGCGAGGGCGATCCAATACCCTTATTGGGAGAATGTGGCCCGGGGCTGGGAAGATGTACTCGCCATTGTCCTGGCGCTTCAGATCTTGTTTTTGCTCATCCCGTCGGCAATCGCGGCGGCGGCATTGATAATTGTATGGAAACGGAAACAATGGACATGGAAAGACGTAGGGCATTTTTTGATAAGATGCCGGGATAGGGTTTCGGATAGGTTCCATAGTGAGAAAAATAAGTGGAAATATTTTTAGGAGCAAAAGGCAACGTAGGGAAAGCGGGGATGAGGATGGATAGGAAGAAATTTTGGGGTTCTTTCTTTTTGTGGTGCATGGTTTTATTTTTGGCCGGATGCGGCAAAAAGGGTGGTACAAGCGCCGTTACGGGTTCCAAAGATTATGTATACAAACAGGAAGAAATAAAAATAGAAGGAGCAGGGGAACAGGCTAATTTCAGCGATTTTATCATTAAGAATGGCCGGATATATTTAACCAGTATGGAATGGAAGGAGGAAGGCTGCCGGGTCAGCCTGGTGCATATTGGCCTGGATGGGACGGATGAACAGTCTTTTTTTGTGGATCTGAAGGAAAACACATACTTATCATGGATGAACCCGGATGGAGAGGGGAATTTTTATATGATTTATGATGAGTATATTGAGGAAGAAGAAGGAAACTGGAGGGATGATTATTATCTGATCAAATTAGACAGCACCGGACAGGAAATCTTCAGGCAGCCTTTAAGTGAAGGAGTTCAGGATTATTGGGTAAACTGGATGCGGCTGTTGGAGGATGGAAGGGTTGCGGTATCGGGTCAGGGAGGGATTTCTTTTTTTGACGCCGAAGGGAAAGCGGCGGGGCATGTAGAGCTTGCGGAGGAAGCGGGCGGCAGCGTCTATTTCTTACAGGATGGAAGGATAATCATGAATTCCTATAATGAGAAGACGGGCAGATCTATCCTGCGTGAACTTAACCCGGATACAGGAGTGTTGTCCGGAGAGTATATACTTCCGGGTAATTCCGGTAATTATAGTTTTTATCCGGGAGCGGAAAGCGATTTTTTGTTAATAGGAAACGGCGGAGTCTATTCCTATAACCTGGGGGATGAGGAAATAAAGAAAATCATGGATTTTATTGATTCCGACATGAGTACAGGATATATTTACAATATATGCGATGTCAATGAAAAAGAATTCTACGGGATGATGAATTCTGAATTGACCGGCCGTGACGTGTTGATGAAATTTACGAAAGTAGATCCGAAGGATGTGGCGGATAAAACGGTATTGACGCTGGCATGTAATGACTTAGACTGGCAGGTAAGGAAACATGTGGTGGAATTCAACAAGACGGATCCGGAATATAGGATACAGATTACGGATTATTCCCAGTATACTACGGAGGAGGACTATTCGGCGGGTATTACCCGGCTGAATACGGATATTGTTTCGGGAAAAATGCCGGATATCCTTGTACTGAATGATTATCTTCCTTTGGAAAGCTATATGGCAAAAGGGCTGTTTGAAGATTTATATCCTTATATTGATAAGGACGGCGGACTGAAGCGGGAAGATTATTTTCCCAATGTATTAAAAGCATATGAAAATGACGGGAAGCTGTACCGGCTGGTTCCCAAATTCACCATTTATACGGTGGCAGGGAAGACTGCGGATGTAGGCCAAAGGACAGGGTGGACGCTTGAGGATTTGCGTGAAGTGATGGCTTCTAAACCGGACGGAATGGAAGTTTTTTCGGAAATGACAAGGGAAAGTATGCTGGAATATAGCATCCAGATGACAGGAAGCCAGTTTATTGACTGGGAAAGCGGCAAATGCGGATTTGATTCGGAAGAGTTTATTTCTCTTTTGGAGTTTATCAAAGAGTTTCCGGAAACGCTGCCCGAGGATTATTATGACAGTTCTTTGCGGGGAGACTGGAATAGCTGGTTCCGTGAGGGGAAGGTCCTGTTGGAGCGGATGTCTTTATACGGTTTTTCTTCCTACAATTACACAAAAAAAGGGACCTTTGGGGAAGAGATCACGTTGATTGGTTTTCCTTCCGGGAACGGAAAAGGTTCTTCGATTGATGCGGAGCTGGAATTTGCGATGTCATCCAAATCCAAGAATAAAGACGGGGTATGGAAATTCTTAAGGTATTTTTTATCCGATGAATTCCAGGGGCAGACGGAGTATGAATGGCCTGTCAGCATGAAGCAAGTGGATGTTTTGGCGCAGAAGGCAAAAAAAAGGCCGTCTTATGAAGATGAGAACGGTAATCTGGTGGAATATGACGAAGTTTATTATCTAAATGGGGAAGAGGTGCCAATCAGCCCGATGACGCAGGAGGAAGTGGATGAAGTAATCGCTTTCGTACAATCGGTGGATCAGTTAAATTCCACAAACCAGGATTTGATCAATATTATTTTGGAAGAGGCGGCGCCGTATTTTGCAGGGCAGAAAAATGCAAAAGAGGTGGCGGACATTATCCAGAACAGGGTGCAGATTTATGTCAATGAGAACAGATGATGCAAAAGAGCGTTGGAAGAGGACCAGGATGCTGCTTGGCGAAGAAGGGATGCAGCGTTTACAGGAGGCAAGAGTAGCAGTATTTGGAGTGGGCGGCGTGGGGGGCTATGTGGCCGAGGCATTAGCCAGAGGCGGCGTCGGGGCGATTGACTTAATAGACAGCGACACAGTGGCAAAAAGCAATGTGAACCGGCAGATTGCCGCCCTTTCCGGCACAATCGGGAAATATAAAACGGATGTGATGAAAGAAAGGATATTGGAGATCAATCCATGGGCCAAGGTAGAAGTGTCCCATTGTTTTTTCCTGCCGGAAAACAAAGATAAGTTTAGTTTTGGCGGTTATTCTTATATTGCGGATGCTGTGGATACGGTAACGGCGAAAATAGAGCTTGTATTACAGGCCAAGGCATACGGGGTACCGGTAATCAGCAGTATGGGAACCGGGAATAAGGTCAATCCCGCCGCTTTTGAAGTGGCAGACATTTATGAAACCAGCATCTGCCCTTTAGCCAGGGTTATGCGCAGGGAATTAAAAAAGAGAGGGGTAAAAGATTTAAAGGTAGTTTACTCAAAGGAGGAGCCGTTGATTCCAAAAGATTTAGGGGAAAAGATGCCGGAAGGATCTTCCCGGAGGGCCATCCCGGGCAGCGTATCCTTTGTCCCGCCGGTGGCCGGCCTGATGATGGCGGGAGAAATTATTAAAGATATTGCCGGCTGTTTGTAAGTTTTTTGTACAAATTGCTGAAAATGAAATTAATACTGTACAAATGAGGTTTTTAATAGTATAATAGCTAATGTCATCGAGAACAAGAGGAAAGAGGATGCTTGGATGAAAAGTATTATGATTAAGCTGGAAACCATTGAGGATGTCAAAGAATTTGTCAGCATTATGGTTCAGTTTAACGGATATTTTGATTTGGCTTCCGGCAGATATATTGTAGATGCGAAATCCGTAATGGGGATTTTTAGTATGGATTTATCAAAAGCATTGGAGCTGCGCATCTTGGAAACGAACGAGCAGAAAGAAGAGATTATGGCTGCTTTGAAGTCCTTTATTGTAGAAGAGTGACATTGTGCAGATATAGTATATCGGTAGTACATCAGCTTCCCAAGCTGAGGGGGTGGGTT
>CAOKPU010000037.1 GCA_948470755.1 uncultured Lachnospiraceae bacterium
CGCAACAATTAAGCTACCAAAGGACATCAGCAATGCTAATATTCCAATGAAAATCAATATGATTTCAAAAGCTGTCATTGGTACTTTCCGTAGATGTATTGTAACACGAAGAAATATGAATGACAATTAGTTTTTCAGATTCCAAGCAGGTATCATAATACCCACCCAAAATCCAGTATTCATCAAATATTTAGAGCCATTTTAGAGCCAACAGGCATAAAGCAATCCCGGAAACGCCCATTTTATCAGCATTTCCGGGATTTTATCCGTTATTCGAACTCCCCCTATAGCATCTACTCCATAGACAATAACCTTATCAATTAGCGCTTTTACTGTCCATTTAGACCGTCTCTTATTCTTGAGATTGGCTTGCAACACCTTTCTCATTTTAATATAGGAGGCTTTTCTATACCATCTTCTTCGCTACAGCTTCCTCTATTCTCCCCAGCATAGCTGGGGGATTAGCATTTTCATTCATACCTCCGACTCTGACACCAATTCCAAAATTCCTTTTGAAAGACGATACACTTTGTCAACTCTTTCCAGTTCTTTATATTTATGTGTAATAAAAATTAGCGAAACACCATTTAGAATAGAGTGACTTGGTTCATAACCAAAGAAAAGATCCTTTACTTCAAAAACTATATCCTTGTCCTGAGAAATTTTTCCAGGTTTCATCGCATGTAATTTCATTTCCGTTTCTTCCGGTTGTTCCCATAATTTAAAAAGGCGTTTTGCCGATGGCTCTACTTGGGCAAAATAGTATTTAATGTTTATCAAGGATGAAATCGGATTTACAACATATGCACTATATGTAATAAAAGCAAACGCTCCACCTATAGTAAATTCTCCTTTTATAATAAAAAGACCGCTTAATATATACAATAAAGCATTTACAACCGTGTCCATTACTACAACACTGACAGTTCTATATTCATCTAACATTGCGTTCTTTTTATATGAATCCATCAGATCTTTTTGCTGACATTCAAATTGGGGGTTTTTTACCTGAAACAGATTCCAGAGCTTCATTTCATGAATTCCATTTATGCACTCTGCAAACCAACTCATAAACTTTCGTTTATCCTCAATCCATTGTTCGAACACTTTCCGTTTCTTGTTTGCACAATATGACACTATTATAAATTTCAGTGGAATAATTGCTTCTATCAATATTGCTAATTTCCAATCTAATAAGGATAGCCCAACTACTCCTCCTACTATTTGGAGAAGCGATGATATTGAAAGCTGAGTAATCTGATCCACAACAGATGACACATTATCAATATCTATACTGATTGTATTTATAATCTCTGCACTTCCTCTTTCATCAAAATACTGTATTTTCATCCTATTGATTTTCCAGTAAGTCTTTTTATAGAGAAAATGTGCAAATTGATTATGTACATTTGAAAATAATCTTGTTTGGATTATATTTAACTCTTGCTGTGTTAAAGAAATGATTATTAATATACCAGAAAAGAAAAGAATGTATTTCATATTTTTTTGCAACATACCACAATCTGTTATTTGCTTTACGATCAATGGTTGTAAGAACATTATGAATGATGAACCCAAAAAGCAGCAGAAAATCCCCGGAAAATATTTTTTATATTCACACAACATTTTACAGATCCGATACCAGGTTTTCCCCTTTTTTCTCATATCCAATTGCCATCCTCTCTACCCGTTAAGCAAAATACTGACAAACAAGCTCATAGATATCCCCTATATGGGAAGTTACTCCTATTTGATCTTCCGCATACAATTCATATGTATTGCTTTTACGCACAATATACATATCTATATCCGATGCCTTACTACTTTCCCATCTTTCTTCTTGATTTAAAAGAATAATATCCGGACCATAGACTTTATATACTGTATAAAGAATATCGTTCAATGATGCAATGGAATCATCATAATATTCCAAAGGGATTACATTTTCAGCTACAGGATTTTTCTGTAGAACTACTGCATAATAACCGTTCTGGCTAAACAATGCTTTTAATTGTATTATATCTCCGCAATCTAAACCAACACCAGCAATTACCGGTATCTCTATATTCGCCTTATCCCTTATTACATTTTCTAGCATATCAGGGTATCCACATTTATGCGTTGCTATTGTTATCAAAAATTTCATAACATCATCAAATCCTGCTGCGGGCTTTTTGCTTAAATACGTAGCAATATGTCCAGTCACAACAGGGGCCGCATAACTATTGGCTTGATTTATGATCCCATTCCACGACAAATTTGCTACAATAGAATTCTCAATATTATATCCCTTTTGTTCTCGAAACAGGATTTGACCATTTTCTAAAAAACCGTAACGATCCTGCCTGACGCCAAATACGCCTGGGAATGCGGCCGGATATGTCTTTATATTTCTGTTATGATATGCTGCAACTACAATCGCGCCAGCATCAAGCAGTCTCTTTATTTGAATCCATAACGGTTTGATATCAAAATAATTTATTGTTCCAAGGCTCATATGGATTAACTTTATTTTATTTTGCACACACCATTCCAAGGCCTCCAGTAAGACTGTGGTCTGTGTCGTTCCTGCAGTGTCAGTCACATTCAAATCCCAAAATTCTATATCACTGCATATACTTGCGATAATTCCGGCGCATACAGCGCCATGGAATGATTTTTCACCTTTGTACTCACTTGGATCACATATAGAAGCCAAAAAAGTTTTATGGACAATCTTATGATTGCTTTTATTTCTCATAGAATAAGGTATTCCGTTATCAATCAATGCGAGTTTAATCATTTGCATTATTCCTATCCTAAGCTTTTATGATCCCTAGTATACTTTTCCAATCACACTTCCGTCATAAGCATTGATCACATAGGAAAGATTCTGAAGAGGATTTCCCTCAAAACTTTCTTGGACAGTAAAAATCCACGCTGGAGCCATCCATACATGTTTCGGCTCCTGATAGGCTGTGGTATAAGTATACTGCAGCTTCGCGTTTATCACATCATATTCCAGCAAAGTAGTATCGTTGGCAGACTGCCCTTTTCCGGAATACCAATAAAAGATCTGATCCGTAAGCTTTGCCTGTATTTTTTCAAAGGGCAGAAGCTTTGTATTTTCTGTCACTGTACGGACTTCCTCCGCTATCCCATCCCATTTAAAATATTTAACGCCTTCCTCTGTTATCAGAATGGAGATTGTTTCTATCTGGAACGGCGGCATATAGCTGTCCGCTGTTTCTTTCGCAGCCATGCCCTCGGAAACCGAGGTAAGCCCCTCTACGCTTCTTGAAAAAGAATACAGGTATCCCGGCAAACCCTTATCCAGATCCCCCTGCCACAAAATATCACTGCCAAGGCCCAGGCCATTCTTCTCCGAACATGCGTCTTTCGGGAACCACACGGTACGGCCGGAGTCTACAATACCCATGCCGTCGATACCGAGATCCTCTAAAATTTGTTCCGCCTGTTCCTTTCCATCTTCCTCTGTGAAGGTGATCTTATCCATGCACTTTCGGTACGCATCCGCCAGCTCATGGAATTTTTCTGCATAGCCGTTGGTATCCATGCCGAAACTGCTGAAATACTCGCTCTGCATTTCCTCATCCTCTATCGTTTCTTCCTCTACAAAATTAGAACCCTCCATCCAGAGAAAGTTGCTGTCATTGTCAATTTCCTGATTATACCGCTCTGCTTCTATATGTGCTGTGCTGTCCTCTCCCACATCCGCGGCAAAATAATCCTCTGTATCTGTGTTTTCCGGTTCAGCACTTATCCAGCTCCGCGCCGCCTCCATGCCGGGATCCTTTGATTTTTTATGAAATCCTATCTCTGCCTTTTCCGGGGCAGACATCTCGTCCGGCGCAAGCTCCATCCCCTCCCGGGTTGCGTTTTGGATACTTGCAATTGATGTAGAATACGCTGATTGCGCGTAGCTTCCTTCCTTGTTGGAAATCCTGTCTAATACCGCTTGATACACATCCTTTGTCACCGTCTGTGGCGTATATAATTCCTCACCGTTCGCAAAATAATCAATCAGTCCCTTCAGCTCTTCCTGCGTCAGCTCATGGCTTTTCAACTCTATGACCGGAAGATTGCCGATACTTTGTTCTCCCAGCTTAAGATCCGCCTGGATGATCACACGATCGTTGCTTTTCTTTTCTTCAAACTCCCAATGCGCCGGAACATCCGTCTCTCTCGTTTCTCCCTCCTTGAGAGGTTCACAGACAACCGCCTCACTGATCCCGTCCGCTTTACTGACTACCGCGCTCTCCTCGGGCGTTTTCTGACAACCGGAAAGCGTTATACACAATGCACCTGCCATTACTGCCAAAATATAGTTTTTCATTTTTATATTCATTCCTTTCGCTTCGCTCAAGGCACAAAACGTTATGAAAAACGTTGGCTTCGAGCGGTTTTCTTATTATAATTCTTGTCATAGGGATGCTCGGCACACTACAAATCATGGAATGGGGAGTGGCTGTCTTTTCTATTAAATAAACATCCGTATTTTTATATGTGTAGAATGCTTTTCCAAGCACAAATAAGTGTGATTCGATCACGTAACCTTATCTTTGTTTAAACATTCTCGTTTTAATGCTAAGCATTCAGTCAATGCCGCCTGCTCCCTATCATTCTTTAGAACATGTTTATTCAGAAAGGAGTCCCTATGGCTTTAAAAAATGCTGAAAAATAAGGAACCCTATAATGCTGAACTTTACAGAAAAAGTGATGTTCTTCCTATAAATCGTGACATTACAGTATAACAGGCAATCTTAATGGCACAGTTTCAAAGATATAAAATCCAGGAAATTTCAAGCATAAATTCCTTAACTTATAAATCACACCTTGTACTATCAAAATTCTCATGCATTATTAGCAACAAACCGTCTTAGCGATCCATCAGAAACCTGTTTTATCTTTTCAACTGTTTTAATATCTAATATTCTTCGTCATCCACCCTAACCACCATGATTCCGCTTCGCGGAATCTCAAATCTGTGCGGAGAATGCCGTATTTTAGGCATTCTCCCGTGTGAGACTTAGTGCTTCTCCACGAAGCAGCCTCTGCTGCGAGTGGTTAGAAGCACTTCTCACACTAACTACAGAATCTAAAGAACGATCATAAAAATACTTCTGCATTGGTGTCTGAACACATTTGACCAATACCTTCCCCATATTCTTTCCTCCGTATCATTTTTATTTAATCTGCGTCAGGATGCCTGCATCCATTTCACAGATCGTATCACAGAGCCATTCGATCTCCAGCATGTTATGCGCTGCGACAAGGACAGTCTTTCCCCGCTCCTTTAGTCCCCGTAAAAGCTCGCAGACCTCTTCGGCCCCATGCTTGTCCAAACCATTAAACGGCTCGTCCAATATCAAAAGTTCCGGATCTTCCATAATCGCTTGAGCGATACCAAGACGTTCCCTCATTCCAAGAGAATACTGTCCCACCTTCTTTTTGGACAAAGGATCAAGCCCCAGAGTTCGCATCGCCGCCCTCACATCGTCATCGGAAATACGGTGCTTTAGAGACGCCAGTCTTTTCAAATTTGCAAAACCGCTGAGATCCAAAAGGAAACCGGGATTTTCAATGATAATACCTACGGAATCCGGAAAATCCGCCTCCTTTCCGATTTTCTTTCCCCCTACGAGGACTGTGCCGCTCTCAGGCCGTAAAAATCCACAGATGCATTTAAACATTACGGTTTTTCCTGAACCGTTAAAGCCCATGATCCCATGGATCTTCCCTTTTTCAAAATCATGGGTAATGTCCTTCAGTACTTTTTCTTTTTGAAAGGATTTTGTCAGTCCTTTCAGTCTGACTGCATATTCCATTTTGTCCTCCTTTTATTCGTTCACCTGCGCAAAAGAGAAGTTATAAACCCGAATCCGGACGGCTGATAAGATGATCAATACAGTGATCAATACCACAAATATGGACATGCTCACCCCAACCCCCGGCAGGTAATCATAGCCAAAGCTGTGCATGGGGAAGGTAGCGTGGTTCAGCGGAGACAGCCAGCCGCAAAGCACGTTCGCCCTGTATGCCTGATTTCCTGTAAAATGAAACAGCTTCTGGAGAATATCCGGATTCAGCAGGAACCCATACAGACTGACTGCAAAAGCACCGATCACCCCTGCCATATTTCCTGCAGTCAGATTTAAAAACAACATAAGAACCGCGATAAAAAGAGTATACAAAAGTACAAGTCCAAATACTATAACCGCGCAGCCGTAAGGAGTGGAGCTTTCCATTGTTTTTATCGAAACAGGAACGGTTATGCTCTCCCCGCCGCCATAGCCCAGCATCGCCGCTGTCTCACTCCACACATTCCCCGTAAAGGAAAAGGGGGCTCCCATGATTCCAAGCATCACTGCCAAAAAGATGTTATAGATCACGGTTGCCAGAATCACATAGATAATCTGACCTGCAAGCCATACCTTTCGTTTTGTACGTACAAGCCAATACGGAGTTGCCTGGCTGATAAACGGCATGTCCGCAAAAAGCAGAATCAAAAGCAGTGTGGAAAGCATAACGGAGGACGCGTCCCCATATGTCCAGATAAACGGCTCGAATACCTGAAGGATTGTTTCATATTTTATTGCATGGGAAATAATCTGATCTGACAGCATCAGACATAACACAGCCGCCAGAATAAAGGTCATCCAGATCCTCGGATTTTTTTTCCATCCGGAAAAATTCTGACCTGCAATACGAAAAGCCTGTTTCATATCACGCATACCGCAACCTTCTTTCTATTGCGCACATAAAGATAAGTGCTGTCAAAAAAGTGCCAACCGCTAATATAGCAATACAGAAAATATCATTGTAATAAATAGAAGCCGCCCAATAACGGGGGCTCAGAAAGAATGCTTTTTGATAGTAACGCTCCTGAAATACGGTCAGGACATAATAAAGAATAAAAGGAACGGCATAGGACATATAGCGGTTTTTAGTTATGACCGCCGCCAAACCGCCAACCAGCGCCCAAAAAGCGCCATCTAAAAACAGCCTCAGAAAACTTACGGCCGTTCTACCCGCAAGCACTGCTATATCATAGTTTCCATCGAACAAAGAGGGATACTGCCCAAACCTTAGTATACAGATCACAAGAAGGGACACCATGGCAAAAAAGGCCGTCAAGCCGCCGGAAACCAGAAGCCCTGCCGCCTTTCCTATGAGATACTGTTTTCTGCCTGAACGGATATAACTGAACAGGAAGAAACGGCTGTGCAGCTCAGCCTCCGTGTTTTCTCCGCCTGCAAAAGCAACGGCAATGGGAACGAACAAAAGCATATTAACGCTGTTCATACAATAGGAATATGACACGAACCAGCCCGGCCCCTCCGCAGAGCCACCTGCATTTACGATCTTCTGCAACATCTCATGCTCAGACACCAGGGCAGCTAAAGCGATTAGCAGAATCCCCAAAATAAAACGAACGTTCCGGATATTGTTTTTTATGTCCGTCGCCAACACATGCCTCATATGCTTTTTCTCCATACTTCAAACAACCATAGACTTGGTTTTTTCCGATTTTTAATAGCATTATCAATTTTTATATGTTTATTATAAAAAATGATTATTTAAAAAGCAACTCTCTTCTGCGAAAATAAAGATTTTAGCCAAGAACCGAACCTTCTCTAATTCCCGTATGTACCGGGAAAGCTGTTTTTGTTCGCAGCTTTTACGTCTTGCCTCAAAACAAGATTCATCGAAGGGGATGCCCTGCTTGAGCATAGTGTAAATGATTACGAGAAGTTTTCTTGCAAGGGCAATAATGGCTTTTTTTGCCCCTTTCTTCTACCTGACATTTACATTGATAAATGTATAGATCTATGCAACCGGGCCGATAGACGTTCCAGAACGCTTTCCGCGTCAGATTTCCCACCTTACGGTAATCGGAAGGCGCTTCCAACATACTCCTTTTAGCGATTCTGATTTTCAGCGTGGCGGCTTGTTGAATTTATCATCCTGCCGCCAGTCAACGCCCCGTCAAAGCGGTGCAAACATCCTTTGGAACTTATAAATCCCTGACAAGACCCTCCTGCATAAAACTTCCGGTTTCTCACGCTTTCCCGTTGCAGCCGCACATCTTTATCCGTTGTTTCACAATTTCTTTTACATGTTCCATAGCCGCTTTCCCATATTTCTTCGGGTCAAACGCATCCGGGTTCTCCGACAGGAATTGTTTTACCCCATCCGTATAGACAATCCGCAGTTCTGTCGCAAAATTCACCTTGCAGATACCTCTTTTTATACTCTCCGCAACCGCCTCTTCCGATAATCCGCTTGCCCCATGCAACACCAACGGAATCGTAACAACTTTGCGTATCTCTTCCAAACGGTCTAAATCCAGCTTCGGCTCCCCTTTATAAACGCCATGGGCCGTCCCGATGGCCACTGCCAGGGAACCAATGCCTGTACGCTCCACGAACTCCTTCGCCTCCTCCGGATCCGTATAGCCGCCGCTGCCCCCATCCAGATCATCTTCCTTGCCGCCTACTTTGCCAAGCTCTGCCTCTACCGGGATGCCGGAAGGCCTGCAGGCGTCCACTACCGCTTTGGTCAGCGCTATATTCTCTTCAAATACGTTGTGAGAACCGTCAATCATAATCGAACTATACCCTGTGCGGAGCGCGCGCATAGCCAGGTCAAAGCTGTCTCCATGATCCAGATGCATACATACCGGCACACTGGCCCGCTCGGCTACCGTTTTCACATTCGCAAGATACAGATCCAACCCTGCGTATTTCACAGTAGATGGCGTTGTCTGAAGCATCAGGGGCGCGCCCATTTCTTCCGCCGCCCCGATCACAGCCATTACCATTTCCATGTTCTCCACATTGAACGCCCCTACTGCATAACCACCCTTTTGGGCATCCAACAACATTTTTTCCGATGTAACAAATGACATATCCTTCTCTCCTTCCATCACTTAACATTATTATGTATCATATTATTTATCGTCTCAGGCGAAATACGGCCTTCCATCGGGCCGAATGCCGCCGCATTCAACGCCCCGGCAGCCGCTCCCATCTTAGCCGCCTCTTCCAGCCCCTTCCCCTGCGCCAGCCCGCAGATAAACGCAGCGTCAAAACTGTCTCCCGCCCCCGTAGCATCCAACTGTTTTACCGGATATACTCCCATCTCCAGTTCCAGTCCCTTCCGGGTATAGACTTGCGAACCCCTAGAGCCGTTCTTAAGGATCAAAAGCTCCAGCTCCCGCTTCTGAAAGGCGGCCTCTACCGCTTCCCCTACCGTATCTTTTCCGGTCAGCATTTTCAATTCCTGTACTCCCGGCATAAAAAGATTACAGTTATGAAACACCTCCTGCACCATATCAAAAGCCTTGGGGTCACGCAGCAATTCCAGCCTTACATTTGGGTCAAAACTGATTTTCGTCCCGTTTTGCCTGAATAAATGCATGGTTTTTAGAATTTCCTTCCCAAATTCCATGGAAGCCATCAAAGAACAGCCCATCACATGGAAATACTTGGCATCCTCCATCCCTTCCAGGTTTTTGGGCGCTTTTGGTTCCACAGCCGGCGTATCTGCCATATGGAAAATAAACTTCCTTTCCCCATCAGCATAATATGTCACGAAGGCCACTCCCGTAGACCCCTTCCCGCTCTTTATGACCCAGCGGCAGTCTACGCCGTCCTTTTCCAGACGGTCCAGAATATTCTTTCCAAAATCATCCTCCCCCACACCCGCAATAATACCGCAAGAGCATCCCAGCCTTGCCGCAGTACTAATAAAAATCCCGGGCGCCCCGCTGGGAAACGGGCCTTTGAAATCCCCTGTTTCATACAGCTCCATCCCCTCCTTCGGACGCATAATCTCGCAAAGCAGCTCCCCCATCGCCATAATCTCCGGCATACGAATAACCATACCTTTCTCTCATCCAGCAGCCTTTGCTGTTGAGTTCAAATTGCCAATGGAAAAATCAGCTATCAAGCTGATTTTCCCATCTATGTATATTATATTTATTATATCCGCCGCCCTCCGAATATGCAAGCGCCTACAAATCCTTTTTATGCTTATATGCCTTTATTTCCCCGGCGATCGCGGTGTAATCCCGTTCAAACAATTCTTCGCAGAACTGCCGCTGCAATACCTCCTCCGGCACCTTTTCCAATATTTTCCCCATCACAAAAAGCTTGCTTTTCTCCTTATACTTTGGAAGATTATTCAACTCCTGGATATGAGCCAGCTCAGGCCTCCACAAGATACTGATTTTCCTCTTCCAATTTACTTCCGGGTTCCTGTCCGGCCTGCGCAGGATGTAAAAATCAACGGCATCCTCCACCCGCTCCGCCGTAATGATCCCCCACCATTCCGGGATATGTTCCTCCACATGCAGGGCATGGCTCGTCCCCACCACTGCATAATTATAATCATAATATAAATTATAATCCTTCACCTGGCGGCCCAGCCTCGTATAAGTATCCGCATCGCTCTTAATTTCAATCCCATACAAACCATCCGGGGTCACCATCACTGCATCCGCCCTTGATTTTCCCATCATTTTCTCTTCTATAATCCTGATCTTCCCATAGACTTCCTCCAAAAAGTCAAAAAGAGGCTCACGGATATCTTTATCGTGCAATACTTTCATCTTTTCCCTGCTTCTGCGTTCTTTTTACATATAACGATCCGGATATAAAAAAGTGTCTTCGACACTTCATGAAGAACCTTCGGTTCTTCGTCAATTTATGCCCGTCTGACGACGGAATTTCCTATAAGGTAAAAAAGTGTGCGTCCTGACGCACACTCGCGCCGGAGCGCGGCTGTGACAGCAGCCATTTTTCTCTTGCGCGCAGTGCGCATCCTCCCGGAGGGTTTTTGTATCATAGGTAATTGCAGAGCAATTTCCTATGATATCAAAAAGCCCATCCGGCGTCCCGCCTGACAGACTGCACAAAAAGACATTGTGCATACGGAAATCCCGGTAAAATACGCAATTTATCGAAAATGTCAAATTTATAAAAAAGTATAACATAAAATAAAACCGGTGGAAAGAGGGATAAGATATGGGTAAATTTAACTCCAAAAAACTATTGCGTGCGCACGCATATTGTTTTATAATAAGTTTCTTAGCGAAACAGCCACTGCTGTTGAGCTCAAATTGCCAAAGGCAATCCGAAGTTCTTCTCACGCTATGTCCGATTGGAGGTAATGCATTTATGAAACTATTAAAATGGCTTTCGGTGGCAGACCGGTTTTACAAAATTTACTTGGACAAGCAGCTTGCTCCCTTTGGGATCAATAGCAGCCAACATATGTTCTTGATTAAAATATGCCATTCGCCCGGCATTTTGCTGGATTCGCTGATGGATATGTTTTATGTCCACCCGAGCAACATTGTGCGGACAATCGCGGCATTGGAAAAACAGGGAATGATCACCCGCTCCCCGAATGAAAAGGATAAGAGGACGTGCAAGCTGTATCCTACGGACCGCACGCTGTCCGTGATCGATGACATACAGGCAGTCTGCGACAAGACGGAAGCTATTTTGCTGCAAGGCATCAGCGGAAGCGATAAAAACCTTTTTATAGACCTGCTGACGCAGGCAGGCAAAAATATTACATCGGAACTCCATATTGAGAGGAAGGAGGAGGACTTTTATGACTGAAAATCCCCTTGGATATGAGAAAATATCAAAACTGTTGAAAAGCTTTGCCATTCCAAGCATTATGGCCGCCCTGGTCGGCTCTCTCTACAACATTGTAGATCAGGTTTTCATCGGCCGGGGCATAGGATACCTCGGGAACGCCGCCACCAATGTTTCGTATCCGTTCTCTACCATTTGTCTCGCCATTTCCTTACTCATTGGAATCGGAAGCGCTTCCCGTGTCTCACTTTATCTTGGAAACAGAGATCCGGAAGCAGCCGCCAGGACGGCGGGGAACGGCATCGTCCTGATGGCCGTTTTGGGGCTTGCGTATCTGGCGATCGGTGAAAGCCTGTTGCCCTGGCTTTTGAAGTTGTTCGGGGCCACAACAGAGGTATTTCCCTATGCACGGCAGTATGCAGGCATTACTTTAATCGGGATGCCGTTTTTAATTGTAACAAACGGAATGTGTAATTTGATCCGGGCAGACGGAAGCCCCGGATATTCCATGGCTTGCATGGTTATGGGAGCCATTGCCAATACTATCCTTGACCCGATTTTTATATTTATTTTTCAATGGGGTATTTCCGGGGCGGCCATAGCAACGGTTTTAGGACAGTTTTTGTCTTTTATTATTGCAGTACGCTATCTATGGCATGTTAAGACAATTCATTTTAAAAAAGACAGTTTTCAGTTAAGCCTAAAAGAAAGCTTAAAAACCTGCGGCATGGGAATCAGCAGCAGCGTAAATCAGATTGCGATTACCTTCGTGCAGATCGTCCTATACAATTCCTTAACCTATTATGGGGCGCAGACCATCTACGGCCCGGATATCCCATTAGCCGCCTGTGGCATTGTCATGAAAACAAATGCCATTATCCTGGCTATTATTGTAGGGATATCGCAAGGCGTCCAGCCAATCATAGGCTTTAATTATGGCGCCGGACAATACCCCCGCGTGCGGGAAGCTTATCTTCTTGCGATAAAATGCAACCTGATCGTTTCAACCATCGGATTTTCCTTATTGCAAATTTTTCCCCGATATATCATTTCCCTGTTTGGAGATGGGAACAACTTGTATTTTGAATTTGCAATCCTGTTCATGCGCATATTTCTTTTTATGGTGTTGGTGAACGGCGTACAATTGCTCTCTTCCAGCTTTTTTACCGCCATAGGGAAAGCGTTGAAAGGCGCTTTATTGGCTTTGACAAGGCAGGTCTTTTTCCTGATTCCTCTTATTTTAGTCCTCCCGCTCCGCTTTGGCATTATGGGCGTATTACTTGCAGGACCCATCGCGGATTTCGCGGCATTTGCACTGTCAGTCCTTATGGTGCGTATGGAATTAAGGAAACAAAAAAACGCGGCGCCACACAACGATTTGACCGATACGCACTGCCATTGCGCCAATACGGAAATCCCTCCCGGCCCCTAGGAACGCCGATTCTTTTGCCTATTCCGGATTCGGGCACCAAAAGGCCCATCCGGCGGCCCCGCCTGGCAGGTTTCACAATAGATTTGCGCAAACGGCTTTTACACGATGGCGAGGAGGCTCTAAAATCGCGGAAGCTCTTTCTTCCGTATGCCGCTTATCAACAGCCCTGCCATTACCCCAAACAGGATCTGTGTACCGTTGCTTGCAATCAAATGATAAATATATCCCGGATGGAACCACCGGGTATAAAACTCCCCTATCCACCTGTTAAACAACGTATGTATGATCAAAATATAAACGGAAGATTCCCCGGTCAATGCCAAAAAACTTATGATATACGGATTCCAGCGATCCCTTAAATGCCGGGAAAGCATATAAAGCAGCGCACTGGCAGCCAAAGCCCCTGCCGCCACAATCCCATAAGGTTCGTAACTCCTGCCGGCAATAGACATGTCGCCGGCATAAACGGCATATGCCCAGACCGGCGCCAGGAAGAAATACACATACGGGTTTGCGCTACACCATTCAAGGATATTATGCTCTTTCAACCGGACGCCGGCCCAATAAAACAAAACACAGTACAAAGCGGCGTCGGCGCTCCATGGCAGCCACCAGCCGGCCTTCCCGAGGTACATCCCCGCCGCGGAAAGCCCGAAAGCCGCAAGCATCCGGTATAAATCCGTCTCCCTTCCACCAATCCTTCCCTCCGCTCTTTTCTCCATGTAGCAGCATGCTTTATCGAGCAGGCAATAAAACAGCCTTACCAATAAAAGCAGCAACATAAAATATACCGGGCCGACAGAAGGGATGTCCTGCCAGCAATTTTTGGAAAAGCTTATGCCGGATAAATATTGCCTGATATAATGGAAGACGCCATTTTCAAGGCCGCCGGCCCATGACAGCGCAAAATGCAATGAGCAAAATACTCCATAGGGGATAAGGCATGTCCCGAAAAGCCTTTTTAACGTATCCTTCATCCCTCTTTCCTTTTGGTAAAAATATCCGGACAACATAACAAACGCTGGCATATGGAAGGAATAAATGATTTTCCGCAGTCCCGGGTCTATCGTTGCATGACCGGCCAGCATTGCAATCATCAAAATCCCCCTTTCTACATCCACATTGCCGTCTCTAACCCCCCCCCGGGATTCCCTGCATGCGGCAAAAAGAGCTACGGACGCTCTTTGTCCGGCATATCCGCCGGAAAACCGGCGCAATATCCGGATGCACCAGACAACCATGGTGATCATCGCCAGCTTTAAGACGAATTTCGCCTCGGTATAAAAGCCTTCCGGAACCCCAAGCCTTCCCAAAAGCCAATCCTGATAATAGGACATGGTATTCATTTCAAACAGATGTACGCAAAGATATAAAAGCGAATTTTGCCCTACATAAAGGCCTCCCGCCCTCATAAGCCGCATCCACTTTACGACTGCCAAGCCGATGCCCCGGATATCTTCTTTCCCCATCACCGCTCTTTCCGATATCCGGACAAATTTCATGAGCAGCAAACTCATGCTAATCGTGACAATCCAGGAAATAACCCAATCCTGCAAAGTACATGTTACAAAATAAATACGCGTATACCCTCCGCAGATACCGGCAACTGTAATCGCAGACAATAACAGGCAATGGCCCGCCTTTATTTTCTCTATCATTTCATATTTCCTGATATCCCTCCCCGCCAGCAAAAGAAATGCGCACATAATACCGGGCTGAATACTGAACGGGAGCCATATGAACTTCGATAGCAAATAGCTTTCCATACTCAACAACAAGAGGATGGCATATTGCTTTTTCGGATCCTGCACCCGGTTTAATATCCATTGGACGAGTACGGAGGCAAAAAACATTGCCGGAAGAAACCAGATCGCACCGATATAACGTCCCATCTGCACCGGCCCGAATGTTTTGATACTGCCGGATGCATAAAAGAAACTGGCAAGATCCCTCCCGGCAATCTCCGTAATCGTCAATATGCTGGCGTCTTCCTGTATGAAAACAGCATTTACCACATCGAATAAAAGCACGGACAGGCATGTATAAAAATAAGGCGCCATCAACTTCTTAAATTGCTTGGACAGGAATCTGCCGTCAAAAAGGGCCGGTTTTAAGGTATAGCCGCTCAGCAGGAAAAAAACCGTTAAATGAAAGCCAAATACTACGCGATTGGCAGTATCACTGCCCAAATGCCCAAGGATAACGCAAAGCATCGCGATCCCTTTGGCCAGATCAATCCATGCGATACGTCCCTTTACATCCATATGTTCCCGTTCCTCTTCCATATCCTTATCCCCGCTCCTTTATATCTTATTTATATGCAGCGCTCAATCACTTCTTTGGTACTCCTGATTGTTTTTTTCCAGTCGTGTTCCTTCAAAGCCAGCTCCCTGGCCTTAACGCCCATTGCTTTTAATTCCACAGGATGATCTATCGCATATTGCAACACATCCCTTAATGCGCCCATATCGTTTAAAGCAAACGATATGCCGGCGTCCCGGATTACCCCGGCATTCTCCGGTATATCGCTCACAATACACGGCAGCCCATAGCTCATAGCCTCCAACAACCCAATCGACTGCCCCTCAATCGTTGACGGCAATATATAAGCATAGGCATTGCTATACAATTCTTCCAGCAAGGCGCCTTCCACATATCCGGTAAATTGGATATTCCCGCTGTTGCGCGCCATCTTTTTTACTTCGTTTTCATACAGGCTTGTATGGACTCCCTTGCCTGCAATGATCAACTTTTTATCCGTATCCAACGCCTGAAACGCCTGGATCAGGCAATGCACATTTTTTTCAGGCACTAACCGGGAAAGAAACAAAAAATACTCTCCTGTTTTTAACCCATATTTTTCCGTTATATTATTTGCCGCCGCAAAACGGGCCGTCTTGACCCCATTATAAATCACATCGGCCCTGCGATTCCATGTTTTGAGGAAATAACCGGCGTCCGATTCATTCAAAACGATGATTCCGTCCGCATACTTTGCGATCGCCTTTTCCCCTTTTTTCAGTACATAAGAAGCAAGTTTTCCAAACTTTTCCCGTTTCCAGTCAAGCCCATGCACGGTTGACAGGATCTTCTTCCCGAATAATTTGGGGATAAAAGCGGTAACCGCAGGCCCGAGCGCCTGATACCAGAAAATATCATATCCCCCGAAAACTGCCGCTATCGCGGCAAAAAAGCTATAACTAATAGCATCCAGATGCTTTGTATTCACGGAAGGGATATGCACAATGCGGATCCCTTTATATCTTTTCACAATTTCATCACAATACCTCTTTCTTCCGAATACCGTAATCTCAAAATCTTTTGCCATCCCCGCGCATACATTGTCTACATAAACTTCCAGCCCGCTTATCCTCGATGGCAGCCCTTTTGCCCCAATTACCGCTATTTTCATATAAGCCTCCATTCCCAACCGCCGTTTCCCCATATTTTTATTTCATCAGCCATTTCATAAACCGGCAATGATCCACATGCAGCACCATGCCAATCCATTCCATGGCTATCTTGTAAATTTTAAACCGCCGGAACAAAACGGCGTAAAGCAGATTAGGGACCAATGCGCAGACTGTCAGCATACCCGCTATGCCCAACACTCCCTGGCCTGATATCATCCCGCACAATAAATTTGTTATCGCCGCTACCATGCCGGTCACCAGGGCATACTGTAAATGAGGGATAAAATATTCTTTTATGGATATCCCTTTAAAATAATGCATAAAAATGATATGGGATCCCCATGCAAAATTTATTACGAGCAATGAGATCAACGTCGCCGCAATGACTCCGTTTACCCCCCATATTTTTCCAAGCACACAGTTTAACGCCACATTTGTGATAATTTCCACCACCGTCCGGTAACGGTTCTCCCACCACAGCCCGCATGCATCCGAATAGATCCCGCGGATCGTCCCCATCTCCAATGCATAAAAATAAATACAAAACAAGCACACGCTCCATTGGGAAAGCTTCATATCGGCCCCATACGCCAAAGAAATAAACGGCTGATACAAGCAAAATAAACACGTGGTAAACCAACCGCTGATCCACATATATAAAAAGTTGATTTTTTTCAAATCCAGGAAATTCTTTTCTTTTGTCTCGGTCACCACGCTGTTGCCGACCCCTCCTATAATGGAGCGTCCTATCATGGAAAGCAGGGATACTACTGCGGCCAGTATCATATAGTAATTATTGTATCTTGCATTCATCGACAGGCCCAAGAAACCGGAAATGCAAATGCTGTCCAGCGAATTCCTCGAAACCGTACAGATCTTGTCCAGCATCAGCCCCTTCGCTTTCAGAAGGATATCTTTTCTTAATGCTATGCCGATGCTTCCATAGTCGCGGATATCCGGAAACAGTTTTTCCGTGGATACCTTAATCAATATGTTATTGACAATGGTCCCTGCCACCATGCATACCGCATAATAATAGTAATTCTTCGTTGTTATGATAACAATGATCTGGATCAGGTAGGTCATCGTTTTCGTCAGCGTATAAACGATGCTTACCACATCATTCCGCTGATAGGCAGTCAGCAATGTCTCACGATAAGAAAACAACATATAGCTGACCGCTGTATTCACCAGGTAAATGAAAAACAGAACGTAAATATTGGCAGGAAATGCGTCAGAACCCTTTATGAAATATTTGATCCAAGGCATCAGGAGCATCCCGATGGAAAAAATCAGTATCCCTATCATAAAATACACTTTTTTCAGAAACCTTACGATAGCGCAGACCGTACCGGAATCCCCATGGGCGATTGGAGAATACATCGCATACACAACCGCGCTGCTAAATCCCAGTTCCGAAAGATTCAGCACTTGTAAAATAGAAGAAAAAAGACTGTCAAGCCCTAAAGAATCGGCATTTAATTTCCTGAAAAAAACCATGCGCAGGATAAATGGAAAAACCAATAATATCATTTTGTTGGTACAGCTCCACAAAATGCTTCTTTTTGCATTCTCTGCCCTGTTTAACTTAATCATCTTATCCATGGAAGAACATCCTTTTTAAATATTGCGCGCCGTGCTAAGATACCACATCAGATACGCCCCCGCCTTGGGGCCGTACAACGATAAAAAACATTGCAAAGCTTTATAAACCCTTTTGACAAAGGGTTCCGCCGACAGGTCAATATCGCAAAGCATCTCCCGGTATTCCGGCAGATTGGCCGCCCTTAGATACTGGGCATATCTTTCCCTCCGGCTTAGCGGATTGCTCTTATGAAATAAATACGCCCTGCATAAGAGAGCCATATCGGAACGGATCCGATGGTACAGCCCATCCTTGCATCCCGGCCACATCGCATCTATGATCTGTTTTTCCTGACGGATCCTATAAGCGAATTCCGACGGACAGTCAGGGCGGTACCTCCTTGTTTTGGAGTGCTTGTTGATCACATAGGCATACCACAGCTTTCCCGATATGGCTATGGAATTGCAAGAATGCAGCATATTCAAGTTCCATACCGTATCATCATTCCAGAAGGATTCCCTGGAAAATAACACCTTCTCCAGCAATTTCTTTTTACAGACCCGAGCCACAGACCCATCGCTTATATATCCGCTGTCAAACAGGAAATCTTTTGTCCGATACCCCAATATATGGTTTACGAACCCGTTGAATCCGTCCCCGGAGTCCACAATCCTGATATCAGCGGTTTGAGAGACGCCTTCCGGGCCGCCCTGGCCGCCGACATCCCCTATATCCGTCTCGTGGAACCTGCGGGTCAATCCCATGCTGATATCTGCCCCGCACTGATCGATCAATGAACATGCATCCTCCAGCATATAAGGAAAAATAAAATCATCGGAATCCACAAATGCGACATATTCCCCGGCAGCTTCCCCAATCCCGGTATTCCTGGCAATTGCAGATCCCTCGTTCCTCTTATGTACGACACGCACGCGGCCATCCTTTTCCGCAGCCTTATCCAGTTCCGATGCACACCACGGCTGGCTTCCGTCATCAACCAGGATCACCTCAAACCGATCCATTGTCTGCCCTAACACGCTGCCGATGCATCTTTGCAGTTGATCAACCGGCGTATTATAAACCGGGATAATTATACTGACCAATCCGTCCACTTCAATTCCCATGCCCTTTCCCCCTGCTGTCGGCAATCGCATGTTTCAGGTGGAAAAGCACCCTCTTCATGACATCCTTCGGCGCAATAGTGATCCTAAGATGCAATACCTCTTTATCAGTAAACAGCCTAAGCAGGATATTATTCTCTTCCATATAAGCCTTCACCTTCCCCGCATCGGTATTCTCCAGACGGACGAATACAAAGTTGGATACCGACCGGAATGCATGTACCCCTTCTATGGCATTGAGTTCCTCCGTAAACCATTCCCTGATCTCGTTTGTCAGCTCCTTCATTTGTCTGTAATATTCCACATCCCTGACCGCCTCTATGGCGATCTTCCTGCTGATGCCGGAAGCCCGGAATAAAGGAAGATCCAGTCCGATCGTCCGCCTTAGCGGATAGCTGCATAACCCATATCCTATACGGATATTGGCCAGCCCGTAGAATTTGGAGAAAGTACGCGTAATCACAACATTGCTGTATTTCGTAATGATTTCCCGTTCAAAATCATTACTATCGTCGCCATATCCCCAATAAGCCTCATCCAGCATGATCACCGACTCCGGATGATCCTTTATGATTCCTTCTATCTCTTCATAAGCGATCGTGCATCCTGTAGGCATCTGCGGCGATGTGATGACAATGACCCGCGGTTTATGCCTTTTTGCCTTATCCGACAGATCGCCTATACTATATTGATAAGTATCCCCTCTTTCTTCCACACGATAAGGGATGCATTTTGCAAATTTGGCGTCCGCCACGCTTTTATAATAACTCCACCCCGGCTCCGGGATTAATACCGTATCATTTTCCTGAAGTAAGATACTGAAGATCGACTTAATGACTTCCGCAGACCCGTTATGGATAAAAATATGGTTGGCCGAAACCGCCAACGAACTTGACAGTACATCCATCAGTTCATCATTCCGCCTTAAATCATATAAATAAAGATCTTCCATGGTAATCGACCGGAGCGCTTCAAAGCAGCGGGGAGAAGGTTTGAAAAGGTTTTCATTTAAATGAAGCCTTCCCCCTAATTGCTCCGTAGGAACCGAATGATAAGACCGTATGCCGGAATATTTGGTAAACATCTCGATCACCGCATTATTCCTGTCTATATGCCCATAATAAAACTGGTCGAACCCAGGGTCGAACTGCCTCATTTCCTCTAATGTGTCGAATTCCAGGATCGATCTGCCAGGCCTTTCTATCTTCAGCATCTTAAGGCTGCCCAGATGCCTGATCTGGAAATCGTCCATTAAAAGATTCCTTGTATGCTCCTCCGCCCAGTCCCGGTTCATCAAAGAGACAAATTTTTCGGAGTAAGCTTTTGTAAAATAAGCATCCCCTACCGTAAACCAGCCTCCCGCGCCTCCTCTTTGTATTTCAGTGATATAGCCGTCCGGATCTGTCTTCGTCACAAAGTATTCATCGCAATAAGTTTCTGAATACACACATGAGTAATGGGAATCATAATTATAAAGGCAAAATACATTCTCTTCATAATAATTATCCGAACAAAGGATATAAGAATTTTTCATATACTTTTGCGCGGCATATAATGAAGAAATATTATTATATTGGTTATAATCCGGATTGTTCACCAGGATGACGCCATATTTTTCTTTCAGATACCGGAATTTTTCCTCCATAAACCCGGTTACGACAATAATTTCCGTAATGCCCGCAGCAATCAACTGCTCAATCTCCCTTTCGATCAAGACCTCCCCTTTGATACGGAAAAGCCCCTTTGGCATCACTCCCGACAAAGGCATACAACGGGCGCTGTATCCTGCCGCCATTATGATCGCATTATCAACCTTATATGGCAGCAGGCTTTCTTCTTCCTGTATGGCCGCCGTCCCTTCTTTCCATTTTTTTATCAAACGGTCAAAATCTGTTTTTTTCATATGGATTCCCTCTGTTCCTGTCGTATTTTTATTTGTAAAATTTCATAGGAAAGTTTTTCCTACGGAATACAAAAGCGTATGTTTTGACGCACATCCCCACCGGGACGCTGCTGCATCAACAGTCATTTCCCTCCTGTGCGGAGCGCGCAAAAAAACAACGGTAAAATGCTTCCGCCGCATCCCCTTTCTCAAAAGACCCGAGCTCTTTGTGGTGTTTCTCCATATTTTCCTTATGCGCCCGTCCGTCAAAACAGGCAATCGCACGAAATAGCCCTTCATCGTTTTCGCATACGGGAAAGCCCCATGTATGGATATCCTTATAAAAACCCCGGTTGTGATTATATATTCCCACATCCGGAGCATAGATAAAACACGGCTTAAAAGTAAACGAGAAATCCCATAAACAAGAAGAATAATCGGTGATCAATATATCGCAGGCGCACAACAGATCCTGCATATCAGGATAATCGGTAACGTCTATCATAAGCTTCTCCGTATGAGGTTCCATGAATTTGTGGGTCCTTTTCAAAAAAAGGGAGTCCGCGCCAAAGCGGAGGGCAACCGCCTCCTTCACCCGTTCCACATCCGGGCTGTATACATCCCCATTTTCCCTCCATGTAGGGGCATATAAAATCCAGATCTTATCAAGATCCAGATGATATAAATCCGCTATTTCCCGGCGGATCCTTACATGTTCCTGCGCGGCAAACACAATATCATTTCTCGGCATCCCAATCTCAAGGATCTCCCCTTTAAACAGCAATGCTTTCCTCAAAGTCTCTTGTGAAAAAAAGGCGCTGCTGGATATCATATGAGAGGTTTCATGGATATTGAACAGTAAGCGTTTGAGTGCGAATTTCCCCCTCTTTTCCAAAATGCCGTCCGTTTTATAACATCCTCCCCCATGCCATGTATCTATGTGGAACTGCCCTTTTCTTAATGGGAACCACGCATAACATCCGGCCGCATTATCTATACAATATTTCGCTGTTGCTTCTAAAAACAGTCTCTTTACCGAATAGTAGCCCACCGTCTTTATACCGGAATCTTTCAGGAAGGCAAAATCATCCTTATTTTTAAAAGCCCAGATCATTTCATATCTCCCCCCGCCCCATTTCCGTATAGATTCGGAGATCACCTTCGGGTTTCCTGCGTATTGCGTACCCAGATAACAACTAATCACCACCCTGTCCGCCTTTACCGGAAACACATAAAGGGAACGCACGACCGCCCTTATGAAAAAAATCCCTATGTACTTTATAAAATCCTTCATGTCTTATTTTCTCTCTTACATAAAATGTATAAACCTTATCTCCGCCATCTTCCCAAGCGTAATTCCTCATCCTTCATCCGGGATAATCTTTCGTACATCATGCCGGCAAACGCCAGAAGGAAAACATTATGGCTCATCATAAATACCGCATTTTCCATAACCCCATATAATGCATACACAAGCAGGATGCTGACGATAAAATATTTTTTTTTCATTCTGCAGTAATTTACCAAAAGCAGATATGCCACAGAAAAAATGAGATAGGATACGATTCCGTATTTTATCAAAAGCGTCATATAGGCATTGTCCAGATACAGCCTCCCTGCCCCGTCCGTCATCCCCATCTTCCGCCTCTCTTCTTCTATCAAAAGCACTTTCTGGCCCCACAGCGGAATACCGTATACTTGAAGGACTTCAAAACTGTGGGAAAAACGGTAAGACATCCACGCATCAATCTGTTGCAAAAAGGCGTTGCGTTTTACATCGGTCAAAGACAGGACAATGCTCAAAATATTCAACAGTGCGGCCGCGGCTGCCAGCCCCTTCCCATAAAAAGAAAGCATGCCCTGCGCATATCTTCCAATCAGGCTCCCAGCACCCACCAATAAAACCAATATCACAATACACATACAGGCCGACTGTGAATTCGGCACAATATACACAAACACTGCCGCCGCGGCTGCGATGCCATAATCCACCGCCTTCATTTTATGACGGTGCAGATAACAATGACAGGCAATCAGTTGAAACAGCCTGACCCCTAGCTGGTTCGGATGGACAAAACCCAGGGAACGCCTTACCGCGCCGTCCCTCACCATCGTATAATCTTCCAAAATATTGCCGGCATATAAAACCAAAACAAAAAGAATGGTGAAGAGCAAAGCTTTATACGCCGCCCTTATCATTTTTTCAAATTCAACATCCTTGGCGGCAACAATGAACATCCATCCCGACAGAAGGGAAAAATTCCTTGACGCGGCTGCCGTAAGCAGAAAAGGGATGGATGCTATGGCAATAATAGCAAACTCCTTTTTCCCGTAGCTTTGAAAAAAAACCATCCAAATCATTAACAGGACCAGTATGAGATAATTCGCCAGGCTGCTTGCAGTACCGATCGGAACCCCGCAAATGGTTTTCAATGTTGTACTGCCTATAATTTTTGTTATGTACCAGAATATAAATATATATATAAAATAATTATTTTTCTCCCGTCTCAATATTGTAACTCCTTAAAGACCTTTCCATATTGTCTCATATGTATATTCAATACGCCCCATCACCCCGCAGCACCACCGGTACCGTCTTCAAAATAATAATTATATCCGTTCCAATCCCCATATCCTTTATGTATCGTAAATCCAGCTCTACCCATTCCTCCCACTTAATATCCGCCCTTCCGCTAATCTGCCAGTAACAGGTCAGCCCAGGCTTTACAATAAGGCGCTGCTTCTGGTAAGCATTGCACTCTTCCATCTGAAAGGTCAGGATCGGCCTTGGCCCCACAATGCTCATATCCCCTTTCAGGATATTGATAAGCTGCGGCAGTTCGTCAATACTGTACTTTCTTATAAACTTCCCCACCCTTGTGATGCGGGGATCGTTCTTAATTTTAAACGCATGCCCGGACTGTTCATTTTCTTTTTGGAGTTGTTCAAACAACTGATCCGCATTCTTGAACATGCTCCGGAACTTGTACATTTGAAAAGGCTTCATATCCTTTCCCGCCCTGGGCTGTACAAAAAAAACCGGCCCTCCGTCTTCCAATAAGATAGCTATGGCAGTGATCAAAAAAACCGGAGATAATATCAGCAGGGCCATAGATGACGCCCCAATATCAAACAACCGTTTCAGCGCTTTAAAAACCATTGTTTTCTCGGCATATATTTCCTGATAACCCATGCTCCTGTTTTCGTTAAATATTTTCTCCACATCTCTCGTCAATGAATCCATTTTCTTTTCTCCTCTGCCTGTTATAAAGGTACAGCCGCCAATCGCACGGCTGTACCAAGCCCCACACTCGGTTTTTAAAAGAAAAACATATTTTTTGTAACTTTTAAAGTTTTAACTACTTTTCATATTAAGGGAGCTGTACAAATGCTATTGCGCCTGCGCCATTCAGGTTCAGCACTACATGATCCGCCCTTACTTCCACAACTTCCACATCAACCCATACGCCGTTTACCAACTGCTTCACAGCTACTTTCGCGCCGTTTGCAAGGCCTTTCAGGTAAAAATTGATAGTGGCTGTATGATAGTTTACTCCGGGGAAGCTGACTTTCACTACATTCAGCAATGTTCCCCCAAGTGCATTGGCCTGGGCTTTTGCTCCTTCTGCCGTCGCCTTGTCCACTTTTGCCAAGGATGCGGTCATATTGGTTGCAACGCCATTGATCATGATCTTGCCGCCCTGCCCTACCGGCATTGCATTCTGCACTCCCGGAGCAGACAAAATAACATTGTTGTAATATTCTCCTGCAGACATGCCGCGTGCAGCGGCCATCTGGCCGTCAGCCGCATTCGCAAATCCTTCCTCCGCATACGCATTGGACGCTGAAGGAGCCACTACCGCAGCCGCTGAAGGGCTGGGGGCAGCAGACACTGTCATAGAAGCAAACAACGTTGCCGCCGACAATAATGCAATAAATTTTTTCATAGGTTCCGTACCTCCTTTCCCAATCCTAAGTGTGGTCTATATTAACATCTAAGATGCTAATACCAAAACATGTCCAACCAATGCTCCCTGCGGTCAGTCAACCATCCCGTTACAGGCAACAGGTTCTTGGCCCTCGCGGCACTCGCCAAACGCCTGCAAGCAGTCACTTGGCCCGTTACTCGCAAAAATCAAGAATTACTCTGTCGATCTGCCCCGCCGCATCGCCCGTCAGGACACCGAGTACAACAAACTGTTTTTCCTCCGTTTCCCGCACGCTGCCAACCAAAGCAACCAGGAAATGATAGGGGGTCAAATCATCCCATCCTTCCCTTAACTGCTTCCCCATTTCCCGGGAACCATAAACTTGTTCCAGATATGCCTGGCAGCCGGCATAGGTAGTATAGTCAAACCGTCGTAAAATATCGCTGCCTTCATCGTCATAGGCTGCAAAGATCTCATACGTCAGTACGTTATCCGGCAAGTAAATATAAAATTCCTCATGCTCTGCGAAAAAGTCCGGGTCTTCCAAGCGGTGCAGGCCTGCGAATGGGCCGTTCCCCTCCCCATCTTTGCCATGGATTACCGTATTAAAATCACACATATTCATCATGTTGGGCATTTCCGTATAAACCGCGCCCACAGCCCCCTCTTCGCCGTCCGGCGTATGGGTCTTGTAAAAATCATCGGAAACCGGGCTTTGCAGGATCGGGCAATCCACCTCCGTTCCGGGAACATAGAGCCAGGCGAAAATATCCGGGTTTTCTTTTTGCAATGCATCAAAATCGACTTTTCCATCCTTTGCCGTCTCATAAGCAAGGCCTGTCGTCCTCTCCAACTGAACCCCTGATTCTTTTGCCGTCCCCTTTTCTCCCCGGCCGCATCCTATTACTGTCAGCACCGCCGTCAGGCAGGCTAAAACCAATGCCGCCCGACGCTTTTTCCATTTATTTTTTTGCCGTCTTTTCCTCATCCGCGTCCTATACCTCTTCTGCCGGTTTTTGTCACCGTAGTTCCACCTGCTCATAAAAAATATCCAATATCATTTCATAAAGCGCATCTTCATCCGGATAAAACTCTTCAAACCGTTCCCCCATCACCGTTTCCCCTTCCAGCATATAAATGCTCCCTCCTCCGCCGAACTGGTAATCCCGTACGGAAGGGGCGAGATACGCCACCTCATCCAATGTAATATCCGTCACCATCATGGGGGCAATCGCCCGGTAAAGGTTAAATACCACCCCAATATCATTTTTAGCTGCATTTTTTGCCGTTCCGATAAAAGCATTTAAATATTGCTTCTGCCGTTCAAGCCTCATATCCGCCGATCCGAAGATATCTGCGTCCCGATATTTTACATACCAGAAAGCAGTTTCTCCCATTAAATGCACCTCGGCATCCTTTACCAACGCCTTATCCTTATGGCTCAAATCTTCCAATACCTTCACATCCACCCCGCCTACCGCGTCATTAATGGCTGGGATGGCGCTCATATTGATCGCAGCATAGCCATGGATCGGCAGATTATAAAAAAGCCGTGCCACTGCCTTGCACTGATATTCACAGCTTTCCTCCATCCCGTTCCCAAATCCATGCTGTACGGCAATCTGGGCTTTTCTTGTGCCGGCAAAATCCCCCTCTTTATCATAAATATCCACATCCGTCATCGTATTACGGTTAATACCGATCACTTTCACTTCTTTCGCCTTAGGATCCAAAACCGTAAGAAACAAGGCGTCGGCCTGGCCGCCGTCCGTCCCTTCCGCAACTTCCTTTGCTTCGGCCCCTTTATCAATCCCCATAATGAGAAAGGTGATAATCTCATCATTATACGCATAGATTTTATCCTGGTATTTTATCCACCCCTCCTGCCACCTGCCCTCTTCTTCCTTCGTCAATCCCTCATTTCCCATAAAAGACGTTAAGTCAGGCAGAGCGGTTTCCGCCTTATTCCGCAGGCTGCTTCTCCCCGCTGCCCTAATCGCCGCAAAACAAACAAAAAGAATGGCAATGCATAAAACAATCCCTGACAAAACACTTATAATGATTCTTTTTTTCTTCTTTTCATTTTTCATTTTTTTCTTTTTTGCTTCCCGCTTTTCCATAACCGCCTTATCCTGTCCATCCATTGTTTATTCCCGCGGGCAATGAGGAAAATAGCCGTGCATGCATGGATATTTGACGAATGCCGCGAGGGTCAAATACCCCGTTATCCGCTTTTCGTAAAATATATAGATTTATGAAAAATCATATTCCGAAAGGGAAGCAACGCAGGATATCCCCTTGAAAGATCCCTCCCTGTATTCGTTTCACCCTCTTAAAGCCTATAAAACAGATGCATTTATGTTTTAGCCCATTTCTTATCCTGCAAAGCGGCGCTTCCCGGAAATTTTAGCTGACGGCAATTCTGACGGCTATACGTTCAAATGGCAGATGTAATGGAAGCTCCTTTATTGACCGCTATTCCTACCGCACGAATGGACAGACATAACACGGCAAGGCAGTCCCGATATGGCTATGCCCAAAGATCCTGCATAAGCTTCTCCCGTCTGATTCCGGACGCTTATTTTGACGGCTATAAAACAAGCCTGTTCTTTGATGGCATTCCATCGTATGCCAGAAATGAAAATAACAGTTGCTTTTTTCATTGCCTTATGGTATTTTGTAATAAGATGTTTTTCTGGAAAGTAAAAACAGGCTGGCAACCACGGTTTTTATTTCCGTAGACAGCGAGCCAGACGGCTGGTTGCATTTAACAACTGCCGTAAGATTGGCCTACTCTTTAGAGAAGAGGAAATGACGCCCCGTCAAGGGACATACCTCATTGCTTGCAATGAAACAATTGACTTTATCTCCGACACAGAATTTTTTCGTTTTTTCATAAATCTATATATTTTACGTAAAAAACCGGCCCTTTGAAGCAAACCCCTTTTGTTAGACAAAACGAAAGTCTAACGAAAGGGGTTATTTCATGTCCAGAAAAATGTTTTTCCTGCGAGGGAAAATGGCCGAAACCATACAAGGAAACATCTGGGAAGTTAGAATTGAAAGGGACTTTAAAACTGAGCAATATGATTCCTGTTCCTGCATCGGAATTAACCCTGTATGATATGGGACATAAATCCGACTCATTCTACAAGCCCCTATTACATAAGAAGATGCTTTTTATCTGTAAAAATAAGATCATCCAGCATACAAAAGGAGGTCACTTAATGAAAAGAATACTACGGATCGGAATGGATGTCGTCTTCTGTATCATAACGGTCATGGAGAAGCTCTTCCTTCATCCGTGCCCACATACTCTCGCACCGGGCATTGCCATGGCATCGCCCTCCAGCGCTGTTCATGCTCTGGCGGATGCCGCATTTTAAAACTGCTTTACGATAGGTTCCGCTGGCGTACTGCGTTCCCCTGTCAGAGTGGATGACCGCTCCCCTGAGCGCCGGATAGGAACAGACAGCATTATCTAAAGTCTGTCTGCACAATGACGCTTTCATATTTATGTCCATTGCCAGTCCAAGGACAGCAGCATCAAGGCAGTCAAATATGGCTGATGCATAGAGCTTTCCGTCTTTTGCCTTGATTTCAGTTATATCAGCGACACATTTTTTCAACGGCTCTGCGGATGTGAAGTCCCTCTTCAGCAGATCATCGGATTTGCGTGCTTCTCGGTCGGCTTTTGTAATCCCATTCGGCTAGAATCCCTGCCGTGTTACTTTTAGCATCCGGCAATAGAAAGAAAGTCTTCCTTTGATTGCGCCGTCTCCGGTTTTTATGGCAGTGAACATCATTCTGCGCCTTTTGCATACTTCCGACGGCTGGCGGCGAAAAAAGCACTTGCTTCCTCCCTAATTCAGCAGCCGCTTTTGCGCCTCCAAGTTCTTTTGCCAGTTTTACGGCTTGAATTTTGTATTCCGTGTCATATTTCCTTTGTTTTTTTCCATCGTAGTTGCCTCCTTATTTCTCTTTGATTATATATCAAATCCTTGAGATTGGAGTGCCAACTAAAATGATACAACATCAATCAACACTTTGACATTTTGTTTTCCACCCCGGTACGTGAATACAACAGATATATACTTTTTGTAAAATACTGCTGCCGTATCAAATGTAAACTATCCCACCCAAAAATGCCATCACTTATATTTCTACAAGCAATGGCATTACTGGCATCCTATATTTTCTAATTCCTGTTCCATAATAGTTTTGATTTTTACAATATCTGTGTATAACAAATTAATTCCACGGTTATGCAGTGCAAGCACTTCCCTCAAATTCTCTGTAAGAACCCTGTTCAACTCATCATGTACTGTTACAGGTTTATTTTCAACCGTATGTATATGATCAAAAAATCTTACAATAACAGGAAAAGCATTCTGAATCAAAAATGCATTTTCTTTCCCTGCAAACCTGCCTATAATGATTGTGTTGCATTTTCCGTATTTTCTCTTCTTCTGTTCTATAATGGCTTTATACTTTTCCACTTGTGAACTTATAGGGATCATCCAATAAATCTCTTGATTTTTCTTATCCTGTATTGCATAAAAATGTGGACGGTAATTTCCATTTTCTTTATTACTCATCAAGTATTTATCCTGTACCATATCAAAAAATTCGCCTTTGATATGATAAGAATATCCCTGTTGTATTTCCATATACTGTTATTTTCTCCTTCGGGTAAGCCATTCTTATGTAAATTCCCCACCGACACAAGCCGATGGGGAACATTTACGCACTATACCATTTATATCCCACCTGTATAGCAAGTGGCATCATTTACGAACTGAATCACTTATACCCCGCACCATCAGCAAGCGGCAAACATTTACTTCTAACCATAGTATATACAGATTATGCGAAATAATCAACCTATTTTTCAAATTTTTATTTTGATGCTTATGCCGCCATCCCTTCCCTGGAAGCGGATTTTGTCCTGGAAACTATGGGCATCCTCATCGAAAACCAGGGAACGGGGCTGAAAACAAAAATGCCGCTCCACAGCGGTCAAGGATGCCATTATACGAGTTACAGCTATATAGATATTTTGAAAAACAGAAACATGCGGCAGTCCATGCCCAGAAAAGGGGACTGCTGGGACAATGCCCCGCAGGAAAGCTTTTTCGACCATATGAAGGACGAGATTGATGTCTCAGGATATAAAACATTTGAAAAATCAAACTGTAAAAGTCCGTATTTCGCAAACCCTGCCTTTACTATGAATGCTGTTCATTCAGCCTTTTTTTCACTTCCTTCCATTCAGGCATATACCGATCCATTATAGCCGTAAAATCCGCTCCGTGATTCTTCACCCTGGTATGGGCAAGTTCATGCAAAATGACATACTCCAGACATTCCGGATCTTTCTCCGCCAACTGTACATTAAACCATAATCTTTTTTTCACAGTATTGCACGTCCCCCAGCGGGTGGTCATATATTTTGTCCGCCATGAACTACAATAAAGCCCTGTCAAGGCTTCCCATCGGGGAAGAAGCCGCGCAATCCTGTCCTTTAGCATCGCGCGGTACTGCTCGCGCATATAAGACTCCCTTTGCTCTGCCGTACTGCTGCCGCGCATGGACAGGATTGCACGGTTCCCGGATAAAACCAAAGAGTTTTTTCTACTGTTTTCCTGAAGGATTAATAAATAGTTTTCGCCCCAGACAGATATGACTTCACCGGAAATATACTGCCGCCCCTCCTTTTGCGGCCTCCCCTCAAACGTCTTTCTTTTCTTTATGATCCAATCCAGTTTTTCCCTGGCAAATTCCTCCACCATTTTATCATGCATGGATAACGGGGCGGAAATCACCACTTTGCCATCCGGAGGTTTCACCGACAGATACATATTTTTAATTTTTTTCTTCCGTATTTCTATCGCAATCCCGGAAAGATTGATCTCCACGTTCCTCTCGGTTCCCGCTTTCATGTTTTTTCTCTTCTTTCACCATCATTGTCCCTATGGACGCCAACATCCACATTCCGGAATTCTTTATCCGGCGTTCACTTGATTTAAGATGCCTATAAAGACAGGGATATTCGTTCCATCCTCCACAATGGCGTATACAAACGGCCTTGTCAAATATACTTCATAGCTCTTTGACGAAGGCTCCTGCCTTGCGCCCCCTGCTACCATTTCTCCAACGGTTGCAGCCGCAGCCTCTGTCCCGAGTTCTTCCACGGAAATATAAGTTTTATGAATAACCCTGCTTAAATAAACAGGGGTATCGGGCAAAGCCCCAATTCCCTGGAAATCCGCCTTTGTACCGTCAAATGCATCTTCCATCCCCATTCCTGCCAATATCCTGCTCAATTCCGCCTCATACTCCGCTTTAAATTTTGGCATACTGGTTTTGACCGTTACATCCGTTTCCGCCCCTGCCAGCAGGGAAAGAAAATGCTCCCCGTCCATAGAAGCCATATATTCTTTAGGGCTTATCCCCTCGTCCGGCAAAAGGGCAACAAACCGGTAGCCTTCCTTATAAGGCTTAACAAACCCCGCCGCCTTTTCATCCCTGATATAAGAGCTTTCCTCCGAATACATAAAAGGGACCGTTTCTTTTTCTTCTTTTCCGTTGGAAAAAACGTCATCCCTTACTTGATATGGTTCATAAGCATTTTCCCAACTTCCGTCAAAAACAACGGCGTTCACTAAATACATAACCGCGTCTTCCTGTAGATTGCCCAGAATCTTTTTTATCTTCCCTTCTGTTTTTTCTTCCGCCCATAAATTCATACTCCGCAAAGTCTTTTCATCAAAAGCGGCCTGATAAACATCCGCGTGATAATAATCGGCATTTTTTTTCAGAAAGCTTTCCTCCACAGTCAGCTTTTTCCCCTCATCCCGTATCCATATCGCATTGGCTGACTTTAAGCTGGCGCCCTCCGCATCTGTCAGCCCATCCGTCCATGCCTTCAGATTCTCATTCAGGCCGTCCATATCCTGATTCCGGGCCAATACGGACAGCATCTGGGAAAGCGTATCCCCCTTAGCCCCGTTAGCCGTCATAGCCAAAACCGTCAGTACCGACGTCGGCGATATCATTACATTTTTCCCCTCTTTTCCTTCCAAATTCCCTTGAAGCAAATGCACCGCAAAATCTGCAGCATCCAGGCAGAATGCTTCCTCCGGCATCACCGCTTTCCGGGAATCCGTGTCCTCATGGTTAGCCGGTACGCCATCCTCCATCCTAATCTCCTCTATCGCATCCACGGCTGCATCCCCTTCTTTTCCGGCAGGGCGCGCCCTGTTTTCTTGTCTAACGCTTTCTTCCATATCCTCCATCCTCCCTTCCTCTTCCTTTTGGCCACATCCACAACATAAAAGTACAAACATTGCCAAAAATATGACATAACTTCTTTTTCTTTTCATAATTTCCCTCATTTCCGCGCAGCTTTTTGGCATATCGGGTTTGCGGATGCCGCGCAGACACAAACTCTCCAACTGTAAACTTTTATTATTTATTATACAAGAATCCACATAAAAAATCATCCATTATCTTTTTTTACCGGCCATCCCAAAAACAAACCGGCCCGGGAGTTTGACAGTTAAATATTAGAAAAAGTATTCGCAGGTATTGATTTAC
>CAOKPU010000038.1 GCA_948470755.1 uncultured Lachnospiraceae bacterium
ATTTTGCATATAAATCTAAGGAGGATAAGGGAATTATGCTGAATGAGTATGAAATCAAAAAAGAAATGTGTGAAATCGGCAAGAGAGTGTACAACCGCGGGATGGTTGCAGCCAACGACGGCAATTTCTCCGTCAAACTCAATGACAATGAATTCCTCTGCACGCCGACAGGCGTAAGCAAAGGCTTCATGACGCCGGAATACATCTGCAAAGTGGATGCGGAAGGGAAAGTGATCCAGGCAAACAAAGGATTCAAGCCTTCTTCCGAGATTAAGATGCATATGAGAGTATATAAGGAAAGGCCGGACGTGCAGTCTGTCGTACACGCTCATCCGTTGTATGCTACCAGCTTTGCGATCGCAGGGATCCCGTTGACGCAGCCGATCATGCCGGAAGCGGTTATCTCTTTAGGATGCGTCCCGATTGCGGAATACGGCACGCCTTCCACAAATGAAATTCCCGATGCGGTTTCCAAATATTTACAGTATTATGATGCGGTGCTTTTGGAAAACCACGGTGCATTGGCATATTCCGATTCCCTTTTAAGCGCATATCACAAGATGGAGTCCGTAGAATTCTATGCACGTTTATTATATCAATCCAAAGTCCTTGGCGGGCCGAAGGAATTGTCCCAGGCGCAGGTTGAGAGATTGTATGAAATCAGAAGGCAGTTCGGCATGACCGGCAAACATCCGGCAGATTTATGCCCGAACGCAAAAGCAGGCAAACCCAGTTGCCATAGCTGCGGAGGATCCTGCCATGGCGGAACATGTTCCGATGGCAAAGCGGACGCTGACCTGGTAGCTTCTATCACAAAAAAAGTAATGGAGCAGCTCGGCCTTTAAAAACGGTTGAAAGTTACATAGTGCAGAAATGAGGGAAGCCATGAATGAACAGTTGATCTGTCAGGTAGTGGAGCAGGCGGTAAAGGAAGCCGGCCGGGCCGTGATGACGTTGGATACGGCGAAAAAGCTCATTGAAAAAGTGGAAGGAAAAGCACGGGAAATGGGGATTGCCGTCATCATAGCGGTGGCCGACAAGGCGGCGAGGCCGGTGGCTGTCCATTGTATGGATGATGCGTATATTGCCAGCTTCGATATCGCGTTGAACAAGGCTTATACTTCTGCCGGGCTGAAGATGTCCACGGCTGCGCTTTCCAAGCTCAGCGGCCCCGGGCAGCCCCTTTATGGCATACAGCATACCAATGAAGGGAAAATCGTTATCTTCGGCGGCGGGGAAGTGCTTGAGGTAAATGGGAAAACAGTAGGCGCATTGGGCGTCAGCGGCGGGACGTTGGAACAGGATGCTTTTTTGGCCGCATATGGCCGAGAGGTATTCGGACAAATCATATAAGCCATAGAATAGCCATAGGAGAAAGGGATGATAAAGCGGTGGCAGTAAATGAAAAGCTGGTGCAGGACGTGGTAAGGGAAGTAGTTGCCAAACTTCAGATCAATGCTGACGTAAGCGGAAGCAAAGGCGTGTTTGCCGATATGAATGCGGCGATCGAGGCGGCGAAACGGGCGCAGAAAAAAGTGCAGTCCATGTCCATGGATCAAAGGGAAAAAATTATTACGATTATAAGAAGAAAGACGAAAGAAAATGCCGAAATCCTTGCACGTATGGGAGTACAGGAAACGGGTATGGGGAATGTAGGGCATAAAATATTGAAACACCATCTGGTAGCGGAAAGGACGCCCGGCACCGAAGATATTACGACGACGGCCTGGTCGGGGGACAGGGGCCTTACTTTGGTAGAGATGGGGCCTTTTGGAGTTATCGGCGCGATCACTCCGTGTACGAACCCGACGGAAACCATTATCTGCAATACCATTGGTATGCTGGCAGGCGGGAATACGGTAGTGTTCAATCCTCATCCGGCGGCAATAAAGACCTCTATCTTCGCAGTGAATATGCTCAATGAGGCATCGCTGGAAGCAGGAGGGCCGGATGCAATCGCATGTACGGTAGAAAAACCTACATTGGAAACAAGCGCGGTCATGATGAAGCATAAAGATATTTCACTGCTTGTGGCAACCGGAGGCCCCGGGGTGGTAACGGCAGTCCTTTCCTCCGGGAAGAGAGGCATCGGGGCAGGGGCGGGCAACCCGCCGGCGCTGGTGGATGAAACGGCGGATATCAGAAAAGCGGCGGAAGACATTGTAAACGGATGTACATTTGACAACAACCTTCCCTGCATCGCTGAAAAGGAAATCGTGGCGGTGGACAGCGTAGCGGACGAATTGATGCACTATATGGTCAGCGAACAGGGCTGCTATAGGATTGACAAAGAAGAACAGGATAAGCTGGCCAATGTCGTACTTACGCCGAAGGGGTTGAACCGGAAGTGTGTAGGGAGAAGCGCAAAAGCCCTGCTTGCCATGATAGGGATTGATGTTCCCGATAATATCCGTTGTATCGTATTTGAAGGCGAGAAAGAGCATCCCCTTATTTCAGAAGAACTGATGATGCCGATCCTGGGAATGGTAAGGGCGAAGGATTTTGAGGATGCGGTGGAAAAAGCGGTCTGGCTGGAGCATGGCAACAGGCATTCGGCGCATATCCATTCCAAGAACGTGGATAATATCACCAAGTATGCGAAAGCGATTGATACGGCTATCCTCGTTAAAAATGCACCTTCCTATGCTGCTTTGGGTTTTGGGGGCGAAGGATACTGCACCTTTACCATTGCCAGCAGGACGGGCGAAGGGCTGACGAGCGCCAGCGCATTTACGAAGAGAAGACGTTGTGTTATGTCTGACAGTCTTTGCATCAGATAGGAAAGGGAGAAAATATGAGCAATATAAACACAATTGATGTGGAAGCGGTAGTAAAGCAAGTGCTGGAAAGCATGATAGGAAGCGCGCCGGCCGCAAACACAGGAACGTCTGCGGGGCAGATACCGAAGACGGCAAGGGTTGCTATGCTGACCGCATTGGAGAAATATGAAGTAAAAGAATTCCCGATTCCGGAAGTGGGGGACGGGGATATCTTGGTAAAAGTGGAAGGCTGCGGCATCTGCGGCACCGACGCCCACGAATTTAAGAAAGACCCCTTCGGCCTTATACCGGTGGCGTTAGGACATGAGGGTACCGGCGAGATCGTAAAAATGGGCAAGGACGTAAAGAAAGACAGTGCGGGGAAACCGTTAAAAGTCGGGGATAAAGTTGTTACTTGTATGATCTTCAAAGATAATCCGGATATTACAATGTATGATCTGAACAAACAGAACGTAGGCGGTGCGGACGTATACGGGCTGCTTCCGGATGACGATATCCATTTGAACGGCTGGTTTTCCGATTACATATTGATTAGGGAAGGTTCTACGGTTTTCAATGTCAGCGATCTGGATTTGAAATCAAGGATTTTGATCGAGCCTTGCGCCGTATTGGTCCATGCGGTAGAACGTGCGAAGACGACCGGCATCCTGCGTTTTAACAGCAGGGTAGTCGTACAGGGCTGCGGGCCGATCGGCCTTATCTGCATTGCCGTCCTGCGCACTATGGGGATCGAGAATATCGTGGCGGTGGACGGAGAGCAGAAGCGCCTTGATTTTGCAAAAGAAATGGGTGCGGGGAAATCCGTAAATTTCAAAGACCATAAAGGCATTGAGGCTTTAACTAAGGCAGTGGAAGATGCATTCGGCGGTTATCCGGCTGATTTCGCATTCCAGTGTACAGGTTCCCCGGCAGCGCACTCTAATATTTATAAATTTATCCGTAATGGCGGTGGTTTGTGCGAGCTTGGATTCTTTATTAATGGAGGCGATGCGACGATCAACCCTCACTTTGATATCTGCTCCAAAGAAATCACTACGGTGGGTTCCTGGGTCTATACTTTGAGGGATTATGCAACTACCTTTGATTTCTTAAAGAGGGCGAAGGGGATCGGGCTTCCGATGGATAAGCTGATTACCCATGAGTTCCCGTTGGATCAGATTAACGAAGCCCATGTAACGAACCTGAAAATGGAAGGGCTGAAAATAGCGATTATCAATAAGTAGAAGTGGAGTTAAGGTATGGGAGAAGCAGTAGGGATTATAGAGGTCTTCGGGCTTGCGACGGCATTCGCGGCAGCGGACGCGGGATGTAAAGCAGCCAATGTAACGATTGAGAATTTCGATAAGAATAAACCGGCCAATGCGGATGCGCTCCCAGTGCCGCTTATCGTAATGATAAAATTCCGCGGTTCCATATCGGATGTAAGGGCAGCCGTAGCGGCGGCGAAACAAAGGGCCGAAGGGCTGGCCGGCGTGGTAGCGACCCATGAAATCGCAAGCCCCGAAGCGGATACGGAAAAAATGCTTAGACTTAGCGGTATGGATAAGGTATAATAAAAAGAAGAAAAGAAACAGGCAGTTTGTGATTAACATGTATGACATGTAACATGTATGACATGTAGCATGTATGACATGTAACATGTATGGTATATAACATGAAATACATGTAACAGGAGGGTAAGAAGATGACACAGTTGGCTTTGGGCATGATAGAAACGAGAGGCCTTACGGCGGCTATTGAAGCATCGGATGCGATGATAAAGGCAGCGGAAGTGACATTGATCGGAACGGAAAAAATCGGTTCCGGGCTGGTGACGGTAATGGTGCGCGGCGACGTAGGAGCCGTAAAAGCGGCGGTGGAGGCCGGAAGCGTCAGGGCGGCAAGCCTTGGTGAATTAGTAGCTACTCATGTAATACCGAGACCTCACAGCGATGTAGAAAAGATTTTACCGCTGATTTAAGGGAAGGGAAAGGGTGAAAGAATCATGGGAAATGCATATGGGTTCTTTGAGATTCCAAGCACGACGGCAGCGATAGACGCTCTCGATATCATGTGCAAGACGGCAGATGTGGAATTTATCACATGGGAGAAAAAGCTGGGCGGCAGACTGGTTACGATAATCATACGGGGAAGCGTATCGGATGTAAAACAGGCGATAGAAGCTGCTGCGCATAGCGCGATCAAAAAGCCGGCAGCCACAGTGGTAATTGCCAATCCCCATGAAGAAATCATTAAATTGGTGAAAAAGAGCGCCAGCCGGTTGACGAATGTATCAACGGCCTGGAACGACGAAATGGAGTAGCATATGGCGGAAGTAAAAAACGCGGCAAGGAAAACTCCGGCGAGAGCCGAAGAAAATAAAGCTAAAAAAGCAGAAACAGTGAAAACAGAAACAATAAAACCTGAAACAGTAAAAGCAGAGCCAAAGGAGGAAAAAAGGATGGCACAGGAAGCATTAGGTATGGTGGAAACAAGAGGTCTGGTAGCATCGATTGAGGCAGCGGATGCAATGTTAAAGGCAGCAAATGTAACATTAGTTGGAACAGAGAAAATCGGTTCCGGCCTGGTAAGCGTTATGGTGCGCGGCGATGTAGGCGCAGTAAACGCAGCAGTGGAAGCAGGAAGCGCAAGCGCATCAAGGCTTGGCGAATTAGTGGCTACACACGTAATCCCCAGGCCTCATACGGATGTTGAGAAGATTCTTCCCGTTTTAAAATAAGCAGCTACAGTGAAGATGGGGCGGGCCATGCCCGCCCTTCCATCTTTTAAAGATTCTGGAGGAAACGGACCATGGATAAAAATAGTATGGCTGACAGCCAGGTAGAGCTGATTGCCAGGATGGTAATGGAAGCAATGAATCAAAAGCAGGATACGGGCAAGGGCTATATGGTTCCGGTAGGCGTATCCGCAAGGCATGTACATTTGACACAGGAGCATGTGGAAGCCCTTTTTGGGGAAGGTTATCATTTGACGAAGAAAAAAGAGCTGATGGGCGGACAGTTTGCATCCAACGAACTGGTGACGATTGTCGGTTTAAAGCTTAGAGCGATAGAAAATGTAAGGATATTAGGCCCGGTAAGGAAAAAATCCCAAGTGGAGATATCGTCTACCGATGCCATTAAACTGGGGGTGAAAGCCCCGATCCGCGAGTCAGGCAATGTAGCGGGCAGCGCGCCGATTGCTGTGGTAGGGCCAAAAGGGGCCTTGTACTTGAAGGAAGGCTGTATTGTTGCCAAAAGGCATATCCATATGTCGCCGAAGGACGCTATGGCGGCGGGGGTTCATGACGGGGATGTAGTATCCGTAAAAGCGGACAACGAAAGAGGCGCCGTATTTGATCATGTACAGGTCAGGGTAGACGAAAGCTTTACGCTGGAAATGCATATTGATACGGATGAAGCGAATGCAGCGAAGATTGCGACAGGGGATACCGTAAGAATCATCAATGGATAGGGCAATACGGCGGAGGATGGGAACCGCACAGATTGCAGAAAGGCATGGTTGTACATATGCTTATAGGAAAAGTAGTAGGAAGCGTAGTTTCCACAAGGAAAAGTGAAAAACTGATAGGAAATAAATTTATGGTGGTTGAGCTGGCGGAGAAAATGAGCAACGGCACGAACCAGATGATTGCCATTGACAATATCGGTGCGGGAATCGGTGAATTCGTATTGATCGCTACAGGCAGTGCGGCAAGAATTGGGTGCGATGTGGAGAATGCACCGATCGATGCGGCGATCGTAGGCATCATTGATGACGGAAGGCAATGGATGCAGGAGTGATTTCCGCGGGCAAGATATACAGGCGGCCGGGATATGGCCGTATTTGGAAAGGAACGTGGTTATAAGCATGAGTAAAGCAAACAATGCCGGTTTTGTGGAAAATATTGGAATAGAGGAATTAAGCGGCATCCTGCGGCAAAGCGGCGTCGTAGGCGCCGGAGGCGCCGGATTCCCTACTTACGCTAAGCTGGATAAAAGGGCGGATACGATTATCATGAATTGTGCGGAATGCGAACCTCTTTTGAAGCTGCACCGGCAGCTTTTGGAACGCAACGCCCATGAGATCGTCAAGACGTTCCATATGATAGCGCAGTGTGTAGGGGCAAAAGAAGCGGTAATTGGAATTAAAAAAGCTTATAAGAGGACAGTGGACGCTTTGCTTGGCTGTATCGGGGAATATCCGGAGATAAGGCTTGGGCTTTTGGATGAAGTGTATCCTGCGGGGGACGAAGTAGTCCTCATATATGAAGTGACAGGAAAAGTAGTTTCGCCCGGAGGGCTTCCGATCGAGAGCGGGGTTGCGGTGTTCAATGTGGAAACGGTATACAATGTATACCGGGCGGTGGCGCTTGGATGCCCGGTGGAAGATAAGCTGGTATCCATTGTCGGGGAAGTGGAGAACCCGGTAACGGTAAGGCTGCCTTTGGGATGCACGATAGAGGAAGCAGTACGGCAGGCAGGGGAGACAACGGTAAAGGATCCGGTTTATTTCATTGGAGGCCCCATGATGGGATTTGAAGGCAGCGGGACCCTGCCGGTGACAAAGACAACCAATGCAGTGCTTGTATTGCCGGAAGATCATCTTTTGATCCAAAGAAAGAGGCGGAAGGCTTCCATAGATTTAAAGCGTGCGGCGGCGTCCTGCTGTCAATGCACGATGTGTACGGATTTGTGTCCGAGGCATCTTCTGGGGCATCCGATCGAGCCTCATAAGTTCATGAGGGCGGCAACCTGTAAGGATATACAGGATACGGATATTTTCCTGAATACTATGTTCTGTTCTTCCTGCGGGCTATGTGAAAATTTTTCTTGTATGCAGGGGCTTTCCCCGCGCTCGTTGATTGCGGATTATAAGGCTGGGCTGAGGGTGCACGGGATTAAGCCGCCTAAAGTGGAAGCGGCTCCTGTATCGGGGGAAAGGCCGTTCCGGAAAGCCCCGATGGAACGTCTGATGGCAAGGCTGGATTTATCAAAATACGACAAGCCGGCGCCGATTGCGGAAATGTCGGGGGAAATAAAAAAAGTGAAATTAATGTGCAGCCAGCATATCGGCGCGCCGGCAATCCCCGTCGTAAAAGAAGGGGATGCGGTGGAAAAGGGGCAGGAGGCGGCGAGGCCCGCAGATGGGTTAAGCGTAGCCGTCCATGCCTCTATCAGCGGAAAAGTAGTGGAAGTAACCGATAAATATGTTATAATTCAAAGGTAGGAAGGTTTTACATAATATGAGTAAGGCAATCGGAATGGTGGAATACAAAACGGTTTCTTCAGGGGTGACGGCAGCGGATGCTATGGTGAAGACCTCGGAAGTGGATATTATAGAAGCGCAGACGGTATGTCCGGGCAAATACATTGCGGTAATCAGCGGCGATCTGAGCGCGGTAAGAGCGGCGGTGGATACGGCAAAAACGGCTTACGGGAAGCATCTGATCAACAGCTTTGTATTGGGAAACCCTCATGAATCTATCTTTCCCGCCATTTACGGGGCAACGGAAGTGGAGGAAATCAGCGCCCTTGGCATATTGGAAACCTATGATGCGGCGTCGATCATCGTAGCGGCGGATATCGCAGCGAAAACGGCGATTGTAACATTGATCGAACTTCGTATTGCCAGAGGGATGTGTGGGAAATCTTATATGATGCTGACCGGGGAAGTAGCGGCTGTAAACGCCGCCATAGAAAAGGCGAGAGAAGAGATTGGGGCCGACGGCATGTATTTGGATTCCACAGTCATCGCTCATCCCGATGGGAAGATACGCCGTGCAATATTGTAAGGCAGCGTTTGGATATGGCGGGATTGTGATTTCCGGAGGTATTTGTTCCGGCTGTCTTGCCGTTGACGTTTCACTGGGAATGAAGATATTGGGTTTGTGTTTAACGGACGATGCGAAAGTGCTGCAGCAAAAGCATGAGCTGCAGCATTTTTTCCTACGTTTGGGATTGGCAGGGAGGAGATCGGGCTATGCTGGCAATTGAAAGACGGAATGAAATACTGGAAAAACTGCAGAAAGAGAAAAGAGTGGTGGTCAGTGAACTAAGCAAAGTTTACGGCGTTACCGAAGAAACCATAAGGCGTGATCTGGAAAAGCTGGAAAAAGACGGGTATGTAATCAAAAGCTATGGCGGGGCCGTCCTCAATGAGAACATGAATATCGATATGCCATTTAATATCCGCAAGAATACCAATGTGGTAGGCAAGCAGAAAATTGCGGAGATCATAAGCAGCATGATAAAGGACGGGGAGAGGATCATATTGGATTCCAGTTCTACCGCTGTTTTTATTGCCAAGGCGTTGAAGGAGGAGAAAAGGAACCTGACGGTTATAACGAATTCGATAGAGATCATCATCGAACTTTTCGATGCCCAGGACTGGCGCGTTCTTTCCACAGGAGGGTTGGCGATGGAAGGGTCTTTAGCGTTAGTAGGCCCCCAGACGGATCAGATGCTGCGTTCCTATTATGTGGATAAAACTATTATTTCTTGCAAGGGCTTTGATATGGAAAACGGCATTACCGATTCCAATGAACTACATGCGAGGAATAAAAAGACAATGCTGGAACGGGCAGGCTGCAGCATCTTGGCGGTGGACAGTTCCAAATTCGGATATACTGCTTTTACCTGCATCGGAGGGCTGGAGAATATTTCAATGATCATAACGGATGAAAAGCCGGAAGGAAAGTGGCTGCAATTGTTTGAGAAATATAATGTAAAATGTATCTGGGAAGTGATGGGGGTTTAAAGCATCCAAGTGAAAATCGTTATACATTATGCTATAATCTTCCGATTTTTTGCCGGTATAGCATGATAATATTTTATTATAGAAGGAAAAGGATTGGAGGGATTGTAATGTTAAAAGGCATTCCGGGGATCTTATCCCCCGAATTATTGAAGGTATTGTGCGAAATGGGACATAGCGACAGGCTGGTAATTGCAGACGGCAATTTCCCGGCGGAATCCATGGGAAAAGACGCAATCGTCATCCGTATGGACGGTCATGGGATCCCGGAAATATTGGACGCTATCCTGCAAGTATTCCCGTTGGATACTTATGTGGACAAGCCGGTAAACCTGATGGAAGTAATGCCAGGGGATACGGTGGAGACGCCGATCTGGGGGACTTATGAAGAAATTACGGCTCGTCATGACGAACGCGGGGCGCAGGCGATCGGTCAGATTGAACGCTTTGCTTTTTATGAAGAAGCGAAAAAGGTATACGCTATCATAGCTACGGGGGAAACGGCTCTTTATGCAAACATTATGCTTCAAAAAGGCGTTGTTGTCGATTAAGGACCGGAAGGTTTTCCAGCAACCTGGATGAAGCGGCAAAATGAAATGCAGTATTTTCCTTTTGTGGAATACTTATAAAGGGGAATACTGCATTTAGATTTTTGTGCGGTAAGCATTATAAGGAGGAAATGATGTATCGGATTTTGCTTGTGGATGATGAAGCCCTGATCCGTGAGGCTGTCAGTGACAATGTGAAGTGGGAAGAGTACGGATATGAACTGGCCGGCAGTTGTGAAAACGGAAAGGAAGCTTTGGAATTTATAGAGAAAAATCCTGTGGACGTGGTCCTTACGGATATCTGTATGCCTTATATGGACGGGATGCAGTTAAGCGAAAAGCTATGTGAAGATTATCCGTCGGTGAAAATCATCATTTTGAGCGGGTATGATGATTTTGACTATGCAAAAAAAGCGATACGCTATGGGGTAAAGGAATATCTTCTCAAGCCGATTACGGCAGAGGAAATGGGGGATGTATTGCTTGCCTTAAGAGAGGAAATGGATAAGGAGCGGAGAGCGGAGCGGAAAATATCGGAACTGGAATCCGCCTATCGGAAAGGCCAACAGCTTCTGTATTCCGAAGCCTTGCTGCAGTTGATCAGGGGAAGCAGGGCTGATGAAGAAATACGAAGGGAATTAAGGAAGATAGGGTTGGATTTCCAATCCGCCGTATACCGGGTAGGAGTGGTGGAACTGGATATTTACGCCCGTTCCAATAAACTGGATGAAAAGAGGAAGCGGGAGAGCGCCCTCATGGCCTTTGTCCTTCATAATATCAGCCAGGAAATCGTACAAAGGAATAAGGCGGGCGAGGTATGCCAGGGGAAAGACCACCGTACTTATATGCTGCTGCATTCCAACCGCCCGGTGGAACTGCGCCAGACAGTGAAAAACATTTGCAGCGAGATTATTGCCCAGATGAACCGGATCATGCAGCTTGCCGTGAATATCGGTTTAGGAAGCTGCGTGACGGAGACGGAAAAAATATATATTTCTTATGAGGAAGCGGAGGAAGCATTGGAATACCATTATGTGATGGGCGGCAATCATGTGATGGAGATAGAGGCGATCCGGGAAGAAAAGAAGCAGGCGGATGTGGATAAGATGCTGGATGAAATTATCCTCCATGTAAAAGGCAATGACGTATCCGGGATAAAAAATGATTTTGCCGCTATGGAAGAAGAATTGAGGGAATGCCGGTATGACAGAAGGAGCGCGGGCGTTATCCTGCAGCGGGTTGTGGATATGCTGGATGAGCTGTGCAAGTTATCGGAGATGGAGAACGGGCAGCGGGAGGCATCCAAGGAAGAGATCTTAGAGAGCGTGTTAAAAGCGGAAGGGTTAAGGGAAGCGGTGGATATTTTAAGCTCCTATTGCCGGGAAGTCGGGGGATGGCTGGACAGCCAGAGGAATGTGGGCGGTAAAAAATATGCGGTATTGGCGATGGATTATATTGAAAAAAATTACGGCGACTGCGATCTGAACCTGCATTCCGTCTGTTCTTACCTGAATATCAGCGCCAGCCGGTTCAGTACGATATTCAAGCAGGCGACAGGGACTACTTTTATGGATGTGCTGATTGGGCTTAGGATGCAGAAGGCTAAGGAGCTGTTAGAGCATACGGATATGAAAAATTATGAGATTGCGGAAAGGGTAGGATTCAACGATTCCCATTATTTCAGTATTGCCTTTAAGAAGATAACAGGGAAGACGCCTACCGAATATGCAAAGGAAATGAGGAAATAAATGACTGGAAAGAAAAACCATTTTACGGTTTTATCCTTGTTTAAGAGCGTAAGGGCGACGATGCTTTGCCTGTTTTCACTGCTGATTGTCATTACAATGGTTATTTTTCTTGTAATATCCGTAGATTATACAAAAAAGACGGTGCTGGAGAATTCTACGGATTATACCTCGCGGCTGGTCCGCCAGGTCAATCGGGATATCGATTCTTATATCGATTATATGGAAAATATTTCTTCCATGATCATACAAGGCGGGGATGTACAGAAATACCTGTTTATGGATATGCCCAAAGCGGACGAACAGGAGGCGTACAGCCGTATTGTGACCCAGTTCAATACTGTCGTGGAGACAAGGCAGGATATTTCCAATATTGCAGTGGTGACGCCGGAGAGGGATTATATTATTAATAACGGGATGGACGCCCTGAACGAGAATGTTTCCCTGCAGGATGTAGGATGGTATAAAGAGGCTTTGGAGGGAGAAGGCCGTATCCTTACCTCTTCCCATGTCCAGCATGTGATACGCAACAATTATAAATGGGTAGTTACACTTAGCAAGGGGATCAAGAATCCGAAGACGGGAAAAAACGAGGCGGTTTTTTTTATTGATTTAAATTATAAATTGTTAAAGGATTTGTGCGAGAATAACAGCCTTGCCACTAACAGCTATGTATTTATCATGGATGGGTCCGGAAAAATTATTTACCATCCGAAACAACAGCTTCTTTACAACGGGCTGACGAAAGAACGGACGGAGGAAGTGCTTGCCTGCGGTTACGACGGATATTTTATAACGGACGAAGACGGAACGGAAGACGGAAAGCTCTATACCGTATCGGTATCGGATAAAACCGGATGGAGGGTTGTGGGCGTAGCGGATATTTCCGAGCTGATGAAAAACAAAAAGGAGACGGAATACCTCTATATGCTTACGGCAGCGGCACTGCTTTGCGTGGCTATGCTTCTGGCGATTTTTTTTGCCACGGCTATTACAAAGCCTATCAAAGAGTTGAAGGATTCCATGAAAGAAGTGGAGAAGGGGAATTTTGAAAATACGGATGTAGTAGTTGGCCAGGGCAGCGAAATAGATAGTCTTGGGAATTCGTTCAACCTTATGACGGCGCGGATCCGGCAATTGATGGAGCAGAATATTTATGAGCAGGAAGAAAAGCGCAAAAGCGAGATGAAAGCGCTGCGCTCCCAGATCAACCCTCATTTTTTGTATAATACGTTGGATTCCATTATCTGGATGGCGGAAGGGGGGAAGAACCGGGAAGTCGTCCGTATGACTTCCGCCCTTGCCAGGCTGCTGCGTCAAAGCATCAGCAATGATAATGAAAGGATCCCTTTGGAGAAGGAAGTGGATTATGCGGGGAGCTATCTGACGATTCAGAAGATGCGTTATAAGGACAAACTGGAGTATGAGATAGAGGTTGCCGAGGATATCAGGAAAGAGGAGATCATCAATCTGATCCTGCAGCCATTGGTGGAAAATGCGATTTACCATGGCATTAAATATAAGGGTTCCAAAGGCCTGATCCGGATCGTGGGATATGGGGAAGCGGACAGGATCATCCTGAAAGTGATCGATAACGGAATCGGGATGGATGAGAGTACATTGCAGGGGATTTTTGACAAATCCAAAGCCGGCGAGGGCAAAAACGGAGTAGGGGTTTATAATGTACAGACGCGTATCCGCTTATATTATGGGGCTGATTACGGGCTCCATTTTGAAAGCACTTTGGGGGAGGGGACTACGGCGACCATTTCAATACCGAGGCATTTCCGGGAGTAAATGGAAGGGGGCATGGCTGTTAAGATGAAAATACAAAGAAAAAAGCTGCTGTTATGGATAGCCGTAGGCCTGGCGGTTGCAGCGGCAGGGATCTTTTTTATAACGGGCGGCAAAAAAGAAGATGAAAAGAGACATGTGATTTATATTCCTAAAGTCATAGACGAGGACAATGATTTCTGGAAGCTTCTGATCGAAGGGGTGGAAATGGCGGCTGCCGAATATCATGTGGACCTGACAATCGTTGCGGCTAAGACGGAGGACGATTATGAAGAGCAGAATGCATTGATCGAGTGGGCCGTTGCCCAGGGACCGGATGCGATCTTATTGACGCCATCCAGCTATACGGAAACAACCCCTTATGCAAAAAAAGTAAAAGAAGAAGGGATTCCTTTGATATTGGTGGATTCGGAGGTAGATGAGGATATTGCGGATACTGTGATCGCTACGGATAATGTAAAACTGGGGGAGGTGGAGGGCAATTATATGAAACAATATGCCACAAAGGATTCCCAGATTGCCGTTATCGGCCATGTGGAGGGTTCTTCCACCGCCATTGAAAGGGAAAAGGGGGTGCGCAAAGGCTTAGGGGAGTATGAAGACAGGATTGTGGATGTTGTGTTCTGTGATTCCGATTATGATAAAGCCTACCTTCTGATGATGGAACTGATAGAAAAATATCCGGGGATCGACTTGGTGGCCGGGCTGAATGAATATTCGGCGGTAGGAGCGGCTAGGGCGATTAAAGAAAAAGGCCTGCATGAACGGATCCGGGTGGTGGGGATCGACAGTTCTTTGGAAGAGATCCAGTTTTTGGAGGAGGGTATTTTTGAGATCATTGTAATCCAGAACCCCTTTAAAATGGGGTATATGGGAATAGAGGCCGCCGTCAGGATATTGGACGGAGGGAAAGTGTTAAAGCATATTGATTCGGGATGCGAACTGATCAGCAATGACAGCGTCTATACGGAAGAGAATCAGAAGCTGCTGTTCCCGTTCCGGGAAGAATAGCAAAACCTTAAAAGAAGAAGGAGGAATGATAAAATGTTGGAAGGGATAGAAAAAATATTTGATGGAATGCAGCCGATGATGAAAAAGCTAAAGAAAGCTTCTTATGAAAAAAATATGGAAGGTTTCCGGGAAGCACATGGGCGTTATTTTTCGGAAATGGCCGATTATATGGAGAAGGCCGGGGAAAAAGAAGCGGCGGCCAAAGAGATTGGGATATCATTTGTGGATCAGGTGGAGGCTCATTTTAAGGTGAATGGGAAGATAGGCGGCCGGGTGCAGGCGGATCTGAACTTCTTTATGATTTATTATGTCTTCCCCGCCATCCTGTTGTCAGGAGGGGAATATGGGAAAATGACGGCGGACGCCATATGCAGCCAATGGGGGGAGCGTTTTAAGGACAGTAAAATAGGATATGCGGATTATGATACTATTTATAAAGGGTTCCGGGAAAAAATATTCGGGATCTTCTGATCAAAGCCGACGTCAGGCCATAGGGGGGAACTGCTTCCGGTAAGAAGAGGCGCTTTGGCCATAGTAGCGTTTAAAGGAAGCGGAAAAATGCTCAATGCAGGAATAACCGGTATCCTCGGCGATTTTGGTAATGGATAAATCCTGGTTTTGTAAAAGAATGGAGGCGGCAGACATGCGGGCTTCCGTTTTTTTCTGTAGAAAAGTTTTCCCGTAATGATCTTTCAGGAGACGTTCTGTCTGGCGGATGCCAAGCCCAAGGCGGGAGGAGAGCATGTCAAGGCTTAGGGTGCGGTACTCGTAAAGAAAACATTCCTCGATGATGAGATATTTATTTTCAATTAAATTAGGGGCGTTTGTATGGGGATTGGTTTCTATCTGGCCTTCATAATTCCTGATCATTTTTATGATAAGCTGCTTAAGCATGATTTCAGCCTGTATGGAATAGCCGGTATAATGGTGTTCCAGTTCGGAAAAAAGCTGTTTCATTAATGTATGGACATCCTGGCTGTCCTGCCCGAACCAGAAACTGGTCTGTCGGAAGATCCTGGCAAGGGATTTTTCTTCCAAAGAAGAGGAAAGGGCGGGACTATGCCCGGTTTTCAGATAAATACAATATTCCCACATAGGATCTTTTTTATCAGGGATCTGGGAGTGTTCGATAAAAGGGCCGGTGACGAAAAGCGTATTAGGGATGATCTCATAAGGATCCCCGTCAATAACAGCCCTTCCGTAGCCAAAAGGGATATAGTGGATTTCAAAACTGTTTTTGCTATGGCTATGCTTAGGGATGGAGCGTTCAAAACGTTCCAGGACGATGTTGGAAATATGGAAATCATATTCACCCAGAGTAAAATGCAAATCAAAATGATCGAGCCGTTTGAGCATAAAAATAACCAACCTTTTTAATTTAATATACTTCTGTTTTAGAAAGATTGCAACAAATATTCGAGAACACGACATAAAAATGTTAAAAATGTCAAAGGAATCCCTTACAGAATAAAAGGAAAGGATTATAATAGAATCAGAAAGAAAAAACGTCAGGGCCGGAGGACAGGAGACGGCGGATAAAGTAAAAAAGAAAACGGCAGACCGGAGAAAAGGAGGAAAAGCAGCATGAGTAAGATGATGGGGGCGATTTTGCCCGGAAACAGCACGGTGGAACTAAAGGAATTCGATATCCCGAAGCCGGGCCACGGACAGGTCTTGGTACAGACAAAGGCAACTACGATCTGCGGGAGCGATATCCGGTGCATTTACAGGGAACATGTTGGAAAGGGGCCGGAGGGATATATACCGGGCATGATTGCAGGTCATGAGCCTTGCGGCGTTATTGTAGAAGAAGGGGAAGGGCTGAAGCGTTTTAAAAAAGGCGACAGGGTAGTTGTATATCATATTTCCGGATGCGGCGTCTGCAACGACTGCAGGCGGGGATATTACATTTCCTGTACGAGCGAACACAGGCAGGCTTACGGCTGGCAGAGGAACGGAGGTATGGCCCCTTACATATTGGCGGAAGAAAAGGATTTGATCGCACTGCCTGATGAACTGACTTATAAGGACGGCGCACAGGTAGCCTGCGGGTTCGGCACAGTATATGAAGCAATCGAAAAAATCGGAGTCTGCGGGAATGACGCGGTGCTTGTTACAGGCCTTGGGCCGGTAGGGCTTGCCGCTTTGATGCTGGCTAAATGCATGGGGGCAAATAAGCTCATTGGAGTGGAAATGAACGATTACCGTATTGGCCTGGCAAAGAAATTGGGCCTGGCGGATTATGTATTTAAGCCGGGGGATGACGCTTTGGAAAAGATTCTGGAAGTGACAGGAGGCAAAGGAGTGGAAAGGGCGATTGACGCCAGCGCAAATGATGCAGGCAGGCAGCTCGCCATAAGGGCAACAAGGGAATGGGGGAAGATCGCATTTGTCGGCGAAGGCGGCACCTGTACTTTTAACCCCAGCCCGGATATCATCCATGGACAGAAAACCATTTATGGCTCATGGGTAACTTCATTATGGAAAATGGAAGAACTGGTGGAACGCCTGGTAAGATGGGGGATCCATCCGGAAGATTTGGTAACTCATGAATTCCCGTTGGAAAAAGCGGATGAGGCATATGCTTTGATGGCAGGCGGGCAATGCGGTAAAGTTGCGGTTACTTTTGAAGATTAAATGGACGGAAAGGAAGAAAAATGGAAAATAAAATAAATCCAGCCGATGTGCCGAAAAAGAAGTTATATACGGGAGAGGAAATCCCTTCTGTCGGCCTTGGGACTTTTGGGTCGGATAAATATACGCCGGAACAGGTCAGCAATGCCGTATACGGGGCGATCTTAAGCGGTTACCGCCTGATTGATTGTGCATCCGTATATCAGAATGAAGACAGGATCGGCGAAGTGCTGCAAAGAGTGTTTTCTAAGACGGATATTAAGAGGGAAGAATTGTTTATTACCTCAAAAGTATGGAATGATATGCACAGGGAGGTTTTAAAATCTTGTGAAAAAAGCCTAAAAGACCTGCAGTTGGATGATATCGACTTATATTTTGTACACTGGCCGTTCCCTAATTATCATGCGCCCGGCTGCAGCGGGGATTCCAGGAACCCGGACTCAAAGCCGTTTTCCGTTGACGAATTTATGGATACGTGGCGCCAGTGCGAAGAATTGGTGGAAAAGGGTATGGTGAGGCATATCGGGATGTCCAATATGACGATCCCCAAATTGGAGGCGGTCTTGCCGTTATGCAAAATCAAACCGGCGGCCCTTGAACTGGAATGCCATCCTGGCTTCCAACAGCCGGAATTGTTTGAATATGCGGTAAGCCATGGGATACAGCCGATTGGCTATTGCCCGATCGGATCCCCGTCCAGGCCGGAGAGGGATAGGACCAGCGAGGATGTAGCGGATACCCAGATGCCTGAAATCGTTGAGATTGCCGAAGCGCATCGGGTACATCCGGCCCTGATATGCCTGAAATGGGCGGTGCAAAGAGGACAGATACCGATTCCCTTCTCCGTGAAGGAACCGCAATATATCAGTAATCTGAAATGTGTAACGGAGGATCCTCTTACGGAAGAGGAAATGGGAAGGATCCAAAAGGCGGATAAAAACTGCCGGTTGATCAAAGGACAGGTGTTCTTGTGGCAGGGGGCTGCCGGTTGGGAAGATTTGTGGGATCTGGGCGGAGAAATAACAGGGGCTTAGATTAGATTGATAAAATCAGCTTGATGGCTGATTTTATCAATCGGCGTTTTTCATCCGGATTTGCGCCGCTGTAAGGCTGCGGTATGGGGGCAGGATTGTCTGATTGTACGAAGCTGTCAGGTAAATAATGAAATAGAATAATCCGCCCGGGGCAGGAAGCCTCGGGCGGATTATTCTATTTCAGGGAAAATCCAACAGGAGATTTTTAACCCTTTTCTGTAAGATTTTCAATTTAAAAAACTTTCGGGTATTCATATAATAAAGTTGTTAGATAGGGTCGAAAACCGTTGCAGGGATTGGCCCTTGCCCGTATAGGGAAACGATAGGGCTATTCCTTGGGCGGGCTGGATACATCGGGGTGGAGATAGGCATACTGAAGAGCTTTTAAATCTGAGGTTATCATAAGGCTTAGGATGATATTCCCTTCTTCCCGGTACCATACGCGTCCTGCGTTGGTTGGCTGATCTGTTTCCGGGGCATCCCCATTGACGATTGCATCCACGGATTCTTCAATAACGTTATAGAAGTTGTAGAGTTCCTGTTCTTCATCTGCGGAGCAAGTCCAGGCGATGCACATCAGGCGTCCTTCTCCATCGAACATATATTTAATTGTTCCTTGGCGTTCCTGATAAGTTTTAGGGTAGGTATAACAGGTCCCGCCGTATACGGAAGCATATGTGGAATAACCTTCCCCCTCGGAAGAGAGGATGTCTTCGAGCGTATCATCCCAGGAAGCGTCGCTAAAGGGGGCGGCGGGGGTTTTGGGATTAGCTTTTCCACAGCCTAAGGGCAGCAAAAGGGCGGGAAGCAGAAGGAAAAAGAATAGTTTTTGCAATTTTGTTATTTTGATTGATGGTTTCATATAAATTCTCCTTTTGACAGTGAATGGGACAAAGAACATTATAAAGATATTTTTTCACATTGGCAAGAGGGATCGGCAAAGGTGTTTTATCATATGAAAATATATAGTGTAGAAGATGCAAGGTTTAAAAAATATGGGAAAATAGTAAAGGGCATTGATTTTTCAGGGCTGGTAGAGGCGCTGGAAGAACATACCCCTCTTCCGGAAGGAGTGGAATATGTCCCGGGGCTGGAGATCCTGGAGGCGCTTCCGGTCAGAAGGGAGCTGGTTTCCAAAAGCTTTGGGGAAATGGAAATCCAGATTGGCTATTGCAATGGACATAATTCTATGCTGAATGCATTGGAATATCATAAAAGTTCCGAGATTAACGTGGCTGCAACGGATGCAGTCCTGCTGTTAGGAAGTGAGCAGGATATGAAGGATGATTTTACTTATGACACTTCCCTGGCGGAAGCATTTTTGCTGCCAAAAGGTACTGCGGTGGAAATTTATGCCACGACGCTTCATTACGCCCCCTGCGGTGTGGGGGATGATGGGTTCAAAGTGGCGATTGTGCTGCCAAAAGGTACGAATCTGGACTTGGATGATGCACATGCAAAAGGAGAGGATGGCCATCTTACGGCGAAGAACAAATGGCTGCTCGGGCATCCGCAAGGGAACCTTCCGGAAGGCAGCCCTATGGGGCTGGTAGGGGAAAACTTGTGCGTCAACCGGTAAATGCATCCATGCATGGGAAATGTTATGTTAACAAACGAAATATGGTTGGGAGGAAGAAAGTTGGAAAAGATTAAAGAAAATCCAATTGTAAAAAAAATTGGTATTAACAGAATTGTATTATGCGGCGTTCTTTTACTGATGTATGCGGTTTTTTGTATGCTTAGCGATAAGTTTGTCGGGATGCAGAGAATTATGAGCGCATTGAATTATGCGTATTTCCTCGGGTTTTTGTCTCTTGGCGTTACATTCGTAATCGCTACTGGCGGTATTGATTTCTCCATCGGGCCGGTTATGTTCTGTTCCGCGTTGATTTCCGGCTATTGCCTGACAAGTTATGGCGTCCCGCTTGCATTAAGCCTTGTCATCAGCATTCTGGTGGGCGCTTTGTTTGGCGTATTTAACGGATATTTTGTAGCCTATTGGACGGTGCCGCCGTTTATTATTTCCATGGCGAGCATGAATATTGCAAAAGGGCTTGCGTCTGTATTTACCAAAACCCAGTCCGTAAGCTGGCCGCAGTCGGTAGATGCAAACGGCTGGTATAGAAGTTTTGTCAAAGTAGGGAATTTCCCGGTAGGGCTTGTTATTTTTCTTGTATTTGCGGTTCTTTGCTCCATATTATTGAACCAGACAAAAGCAGGACGTTACATATTAAGCCTTGGAAGCAATAAAGAAGCGGTGCGCCTTTCCGGGGTCAATGTGAAAAAATGGGAGATGCTGGCTTATGTTATCTGCGGGACTTTGGTCGGTATTGCGGCTATTTTCTTTGTGGCGGCGTATACTACAGTCCAGCCCGGATATGGGGATCAATATAATAATGAAGCCATTGCAGGATGCGTAATGGGCGGTACATCCATGGTCGGCGGGCTTGCTTCCATTAGCGGTACCGTAATCGGCGTGTTTATCATTGCTCTTTTGCAGGAAGGTATCTTAGCTCTTGGATTCAGCAAGGACTATCAGCTCATTATTACCGGTATCATCGTTATCGTGGCGGTTTATGCGGATGTTGCCACAAGGCGTAGGAAAAATTAACGTTTGGGCAATCGGAATATAACTATGGGAAATATGGAAAGGTGAAGGTAAAGAAATGGGCGATACAATCTTAAAAATGAAAGAAATAGATAAATCTTTCCCCGGCGTACATGCGTTGGATCATGTAAACTTTGAAGTAAGGAAAGGGGAAGTCCATGCGCTGATGGGAGAAAACGGCGCAGGCAAATCCACTTTGATGAAAGTCCTTACAGGGATTTATACAAAAGATTCCGGAAGTATTATGTTTGAAGGGAAAGAAGTGGAATTTCATAATACAAGGGAAGCGCAGGATGCAGGTATTGTTATTGTGCATCAGGAACTCAATATGCTTGGGCATTTAACGGTAGCGCAGAATATTTTTATTGGCAGGGAGTTTAAGAAAGGCATCCGTATTGACGATAAGAAGATGAATGAAGAAGCAGCCAAACTATTCGGGAAGCTTCATATCGACATCGATCCTGCGGAAACCATGAGCAACCTGACGGTCGGGAAGCAGCAGATGTGTGAAATTGCAAAGGCAATCTCCCATGAAGCAAAGGTGATCATTTTTGACGAGCCGTCGGCGGCTTTGACGGAAACGGAAATAGAAGAACTCTTTAAAATAATCAGGGATCTGCGTAAACAGCAGTTAGGCATCGTTTATATCTCTCACCGTATGGATGAAATCAAAGTCATTACGGACAGGGTGACGGTGATGAGGGATGGCGGTTATGTCGGCACTTTGATTACGAATGATTGTACAAAAGACGATATCATCAATATGATGGTTGGCCGTGTGATTTATGAAGATCCGAAGACGGAAAGCACAGTGCCAAAGGGCGCCCCGGTAGTGCTTAAGGTGGAGAACCTGAATGCGGGCAGGATGGTGCAGGACGTCAGCTTTGAGCTTAGAAAAGGGGAAATCCTTGGATTCTCCGGCTTGATGGGGGCAGGAAGGACGGAGACGGCGAGAGCGATTTTCGGCGCAGACCCTAAGACGGGCGGAGATATCTATATTAACGGGCAGAAAGTGGAAATCAACTCTCCTGAGGACGCCGTAAAGTGCGGCATTGGATATTTGTCGGAAGACCGTAAGCGTTTCGGCATTGTCGTACAGAAATCAGTGGCGGAGAATTCGACGATGGCAGCGCTGGAAAATTTTGTAAAAGGGCTGTTTATTGATAAAAAGACGGAAAATAAAGTGGCTCAGGATTATGTGGAATCTCTGGCGACGAAGACTCCCGGCGTAGACCAGTTGGTGGTAAACCTTTCCGGCGGGAACCAGCAGAAAGTAGTTATTGCGAAATGGCTGATCCGCAACTGCGATATCCTGATTTTTGATGAGCCTACCAGAGGTATTGACGTAGGCGCTAAAAATGAAATTTATAAACTGATGAACCGCTTGGCGGAAGAAGGCAAATCCATCATTATGATTTCTTCGGAAATGACGGAGATTTTAAGGATGAGCGACCGTATCGTTGTTATGTGCGAAGGCAGGAAGACCGGGGAAATAGATATTTCCGAAGCATCGCAGGAAATCATAATGAATATGGCAACACGGGAAATATAGGTAAAAACGGAGAATGAGAAAGGAGCAAGATTATAAAGATGAATAAAACGGTTGTGAAAACCCCGGAAGAGAAAAAAAGGTCTTTTTTTTCCAGGCCGGGAAGTCAAAAATTTATCGTTCTTCTGGTAGTGGTCTTTTTGTTTATATTTTTTAGTATATTCAGTGAGAATTTTAGGAAGTATACGACGATACTTAGCATTATGGATTACTCTTATTACATAGTGTTGATGGCAATTGGCGTAACTTTCCCGCTGATTACCGGAGGGGTTGATTTGTCCATAGGTACAGGGCTTATCTGTTATTCCCTGGCGGGAGGTTATCTGGTGGTTCACTGCGGGTGGCCGACATGGGCGGGGATGATTGTATCGGTATTGTTTGGCATACTGATCGGTATGTTGAATGGAGTACTGGTATCTATCATGAGCCTGCCGCCGTTTCTGGCAACGCTTTGTACGTGTATGATTACCAGGGGCCTTGGTTCCATATGTTCTAAGAGCTTTGGGATTTCCTGGCCTACAAGCGGTTCCGAGGGGAGCTGGTTTCGGGACATCTTTAAGATTACGATCGGTGATACCAAATATCCGTTAGGTTTCGTTTGGGTATTGCTTTTAGTACTGTTGATGGCGTTTGTGCTGAACCACACAAAGATCGGGAGATATACCATTGCGATCGGCAGTAATAAAGAAGCTACGATTTTATCCGGTATTAACGTAAGATTTTATCATATTATGGCGTATGTGATCTCCGGGCTCTTTGCAGGCTTGGCGTCTATCGCATATTCCGCAGTATTTTCGACTGTACAGCCCGGCACGGGAGCCGGATTTGAGCTGGAGGCGATCGGCGGGGCAATCATTGGCGGGGTTTCTGCTTCCGGGGGTTCCGGAAGCGTAGGCGGTTCGCTGCTCGGCGTATTTGTTATCTGTTTATTAAAGACAGGGCTTCCGTATATTGGGCTGCAGGCAAACTGGCAGCAGATTATTACCGGCCTGGTATTGATCGGCGCAGTAATGGTGGATATCTTAAAAAAGAAGAAAGCGGCGACGGTATAATAGCTGCGGCAGGCTGAAATTGGTATGGAGCCGGGCAAAACAGCCTTCTGCTTTATAGAAGGCTGTGAAGCAAAACGGCATCATATAGATAACCAAATATTTTAGGAGGAAAGAAAATGAAAAAGAGAATTTTAGCAGTACTTATGTGTGCAGCTATGGCGGCAACCGTTTTGGCAGGCTGCGGCAACAGCACACAGGAAGCGGCAGCTCCGGCTAAAGAAGAAGCAGCTCCCGCAGAAGAGGCGGCTCCGGCAGAAGAAGCAGCTCCCGCTGAGGAAGCAGCTCCGGCAGAAGAAGCAGCTACAACGGGCGGCGACTATACTTTTGAAATCATCGTAAAGAGCTACCAGTCTTCTTACTGGCAGGCGGCCGTTACAGGCGTTAATCAGGCAGCAGCAGACTTAGGCGTTAAAGCAAACTGTACAGGTCCTAATGCAGAATCCGATATTGCAGATCAGGTTAATATGCTCAACAGCGCAATCAACAACGAGCCTGACGGCATCGGCCTTGCAGCTTGCGATCAGGATGCATGTCTTGACGCATTGCAGACAGCTATGGACAAAGGTATTCCGGTAGTATGTTTTGACTCCGGTATTCCGAAGGCTCCCGCTGGATCCGTTCTTTCGACAATCGCTACAGATAACTACGGTGCAGGCGCAACGGCAGCAGATAATCTTTATCCTGCATTAAAAGACGTGATTGCAAATGCAACCGCTCCTGTAAGGATTGGTGAAGTAAATCAGGAAGCAACTTCCGAATCCATTACAAGCCGTGGCCTTGGCTTCATTGACAAATTCAGTGAACTGGCAGCAGCAGATGGAAAGACAGTTGCAGTTATCGGTAATGAATATTATGTAAACAACTGTAAAGACAAAGGTGATGAAGCCAGCGCTGATATCATCATTGAAGTAGCAGTTCCTGCTCAGACAACGGTTGAACTTTGCGCAACAGAAGCTTCTGCTATCTTGAACAAAGCAGATACGATCGGTATGTTCGGTTCTAACCAGGTTGCAGCGGAAGGTATTTTGACAGCAAACGGCAACCTGAGCGTATTGGGTACCGATGCGGCTGCAGGCGATATCCTTGCAGCAGGCTTTGACGCAGGTTCCGTTATCAAGGGCGCGATCAAAGACGGTACAATGTTCGGCGCGGTTACACAGTCTCCGTTAGCTATGGGTATTAAGACAGTTGAGACATTGACAGCAATTGCAAACGGTGAAACAGTGAGCGATATTCCTACAGAAGGCTACTGGTATGACAGCACAAATATGGAAGATGATTCCATCGCTCCTAACCTTTATGACTAATCCATAGAGAAGGTATGAGAATATAAAGTCACATAAAAGTGAAAATTAAAATTTGGTTATCAATAGAAGGAACAGGGAGTATCCCCTGTTCCTTTTAAATGTGCGGGACCCCTATGTTGCCTGCATGGGGGCTTTGACTTGGAGCTGGTATTGTTTTGGGGTAATATGTTTATATCTTTTAAACAGCTTGATAAAATAACTGCAATCGTTGAAGCCGCAGTCATAAGCGATGGCAGTGATGGGGGAATCGGTAGTGCAAAGCAGGGTGCAGGCGCGTTCTATACGGTAGTAATTCAGGTAATCCATGGGAGTCCTGTGAGCGATGGCCTGGAAATACCGGCAGAAATATTTGGGCGACATGCCGGAAATCTGCGATAACTGCTGCAGGCTGATGCCGGAAGAATAGTGGTTTTCAATGTATTCAAAGACCGGCTTAAGCTGCTCCATATGGCGGAAAGGGGATTCATGGCCGGAGACGTTGTTGGTATAGCATTCCTTCCGGAAGATAAGCCCAAACAGTTCAAACAGGATGCCGATGACGGTTAGCTCGTATCCTATATCCCTTCCGGACATGGCGGAGAAAAGCTGGTCGATTGCATCCGATATAGATGGGTCGCGGGCGGTGATAATGGGATGTATGATAATGTCCTGATGCTTTATTTTTTTTAAATAGCTGCGGCAGACATCGGCATGGACAAAAAGAAGGTCTAAATCGAAAACAAGGCACTCATAAATGCAGTTTTCGGGCGTCCCGCCGTGGAGGGCGCCGCTGGGGATGAAAAAGCTTTCTCCCGGTTTGGCGATAATTTCGGTATCTGCCAGCATAAGACGGAATTGACCTTTTAATACCCTGACGATTTCATATTCTTTGTGCCAATGGAAGGGCATTTCATAGCGGGGATGGTTGCTGTCTACATGATAAAAAGCTATAGGGAAGTCCTTGGTTCCGTGCATTTGTTTTTCATTGTAATCCAAATAAAGCATAGGGTTTCTCCTTATCGCGCAAAAAGTGAATATTGTTATATTTTATGCCATTATATCACAATGCGATTCGCAATACGAGTGATATTATTATATTAGGTGCAACTATAGTATGATAAGTTATAACAAGAAGATTATAACGTTTTCATGAAAAGGAGGTATTGCTAAATGGCAGAGAACAGAATGATTGGGGATTATCCGGTAATTGGCATCAGGCCTACCATTGACGGGAGAAGAGGGTACTTGAAGGTAAGGGAATCGCTGGAAGACCAGACGATGAATATGGCGAAGGCGGCGGCGAAGCTGTTTACTGAAAACCTGAAATATTCCAATGGTGAGCCTGTAAAAGTGGTAATTGCGGATACGACGATCGGACGCGTGGGTGAGACGGCGGCGTGTGCGGAGAAATTCAAAAAAGAAGGGGTTTCCATTACTTTGACGGTAACGCCTTGCTGGTGCTATGGTGCGGAGACGATGGATATGGATCCTATGACCATCAAAGGAGTATGGGGCTTTAATGGAACGGAGAGGCCGGGTGCGGTTTATCTGGCAAGCGTCCTGGCTACCCACGCACAGAAAGGCCTTCCGGCTTTTGGTATTTATGGACATGATGTGCAGGATGCCGACGCTACGGATATTCCTGCGGATGTAGAGGAAAAATTGCTGCGTTTTGGCCGCGCTGCAGTAGCGGCGGCTACGATGAGAGGCAAATCTTATCTGCAGATCGGTTCGATCTGTATGGGCATCGGCGGTTCTATCATTGATCCCGCATTTATTGAAGAATACCTGGGGATGCGCGTAGAATCCGTGGATGAAGTGGAAATCATCCGCCGTATGACGGAAGAGATTTATGACAAGGCTGAGTTTGAAAAGGCTTTGGCATGGACAAAGGAAAAATGTAAGGAAGGCTTTGACAAGAACCCGGAAGCCGTTCAGAAATCCGCAGAGGAAAAAGAAAAGGATTGGGAATTTGTCGTAAAGATGATGCTCATTATCAAAGATCTGATGAACGGCAACAAGAATCTGCCGGAAGGAAGAGAAGAGGAAATGGTGGGACACAATGCCATTGCGGCAGGATTCCAGGGCCAGAGGCAGTGGACGGATTTCTATCCGAACTGCGATTTCCCGGAAGCATTGCTGAATACTTCTTTCGACTGGAACGGTGCAAGGGAGCCTTATGTCCTGGCAACGGAAAATGACGTCCTCAACGGCCTTGGCATGATGTTTATGAAGCTGCTCACCAACCGCGCACAGATCTTTGCGGATGTACGTACATACTGGAGCCCGGAAGCGGTAAAGAAAGCGACGGGATATGATATTGAAGGCGTTGCAAAAGAAGCGGGCGGATTCATCCATCTGATCAATTCGGGCGCGGCATGCCTGGATGCTTGCGGACAGGCAAAGGATGCGGACGGCAACGGCGTGATGAAGCCTTGGTATGAAGTGACAAAAGAAGATCAGGAAGCGATCCTGAAAGCTACCACATGGAATGCGGCAGATTTCGGTTATTTCAGGGGCGGCGGCTTCTCTTCCCGTTTTGTGACGGAAGCGGAGATGCCGGTAACCATGATCCGCTTAAATCTTGTAAAAGGCCTTGGCCCCATGCTGCAGATTGCAGAAGGCTGGACGGTAAAACTTCCTGAGGAAGTAACGGATGTACTTTGGAAGAGGACGGACTATACATGGCCTTGCACATGGTTCGCGCCAAGGACGACAGGCGAAGGCGCATTTAAAACAGCATATGACGTGATGAACAATTGGGGCGCTAACCACGGAGCGATCAGCTATGGGCATATTGGGGCTGATCTGATCACTATGTGTTCTATGTTAAGGATCCCCGTTGCTATGCATAATGTCCCGGAAGAAAAGATATTCAGGCCGGCGTCATGGAATGCTTTCGGTATGGATAAAGAAGGCCAGGATTTCAGGGCTTGCCAGACATATGGGCCGCTGTATAAATAAGAGACGGAGGAAATAGGATGGATGTAGCCAAAAAAGAAACAAAGGTCCTTGCGGTGGACTTTGGCGCTTCCAGCGGCAGGGTGATGCTGGGAACTTATGACGGAAATAAGATTACGGTCGAAGAAATCCACCGTTTTTCCAATGACCCGGTTATTTTAAACGGCACGATGTACTGGGATGTGCTTCGCCTCTTTCATGAGATTAAGCAAGGACTGATTAAAGCAAAGGCTTATGGCGACATAGACAGTATTGGCGTCGATACCTGGGGCGTGGATTTCGGTCTTTTGGACGAGAAAGGTTATCTGTTGGAGAATCCGGTGCATTACCGTGATAGCAGGACGGAAGGGATTTTGGAAAAAGGTTTTGCGCTGATCCCAAGGGAACGTTTCTATGAAATGACAGGGAACCAGTTTATGGAAATCAATACGGCATTCCAGCTTTTAGCATTAAAAGAGCAGCGCCCGGAGCTTCTTGGCCGGGCGGACTGCCTGCTGCTGATGCCGGATTTATTCAATTATTTTCTGTCGGGCGTTAAAAAAAGCGAAAGGTCTATCGTATCTACGACTCAGATGAGCAATCCTTTAAAACCTGGCTGGGTGATGGAAGTGGCGGAGAAATTCGGCATTCCGGAGAAGATCCTGACGGAAGTAGTGCCTACGGGAACGCTTTTAGGGCCGGTCCGGAAGGAAATACAGGAAGAGTTGGGCATAGGGGCTATGGATGTGGTTGCTGTGGCAGGGCATGATACCCAATGCGCCCTTACGGCAGTGCCGGCAAAGGATGATGATTTTATCTTTGTAAGCTGCGGTACATGGTCTTTGTTCGGGACGGAACTGGAAAAGCCGGTTTTGACAAAGCAGTCGGAAGAGTTGAATATTACGAATGAAACAGGGACGGACGCAAAGACTTCCTTCCTGAAAAATATCATCGGCCTGTGGCTGATCCAGGAGAGCAGAAGGCAATGGATCCGGGAAGGGAAAGAATATAGTTTTTCCGAATTGGAGAAACTGGCGGAAGAAGCAAAGCCATTCCAATGTTTCATCGATCCGGATGAGCCGGAATTCAGCCCTGCGGGCAATGTGCCAAAGCGCATCAGGGAATATTGTGAACGGACCGGTCAAAAGGCGCCGCAGACGGAAGGCGAGATCGTACGCTGCATTAACGAAAGCCTGGCTTTGAAGTACCGCTATGCTTTGGAAGAAATCAAAGCATGTACAGGCAAAGATTACCATGCAATCCATATGGTAGGCGGAGGGATACAGAGCAAGCTTTTATGTAAATTCACGGCATATGCCAGCGGCGTCCCTGTGATTGCAGGGCCGGTGGAAGCTACGGTATTCGGCAATATTGCCATTCAATTGATGTCCAAAGGCGTGATCAAGGATCTAAAGGAAGCAAGGAAAGTCATTGCTGATTCGGAAGGGCCCAAGGTGTATGAACCAATGGATAAAGAGGAATGGGATAAGGCATATGCTTTCTATAAAAAAAATATTTTAAAGAAATAGACTAAGGCTGGCCGGGATATTTTCCGGCCAGTAATCATTGGCCCCGGCAGCATTGCTGTCAGAGTGATGTATGTAAAATGAAACATTTCAATGTTTCATTTCCGTGATAATTTATTGACAGGAAAGTATGGAAATGTTAAGATATCATACGTGGGTATATCCAAAGAGGTAAAGGATATCGGTTATAGGCGGAATTGATGGAATTGGCAGACATGCAAGATTTAGGTTCTTGTGGGCGACCGTGTGGGTTCAAGTCCCACATTCCGCATTTCAAAAATCAGAAAATAAAAAAAATAAAAAAAAGACTAGCTTTTTATGTGAAATGGTGATATACTATAAATGGGTCGAGAGACCCATGTAAAATTCCCCTTTTACATTGTGGGCATCCATCTTTGATGGATGCCTTTTGCGTGTGCTGAATTTGTATAGGAAAGATATGCCTGCTTAAAAAATGGATTTCCGGCTTGCTGCATAAATATAGAAGACAACGCAGGGATTATCTGGTATAATAAAAATGTTTCTTAGTTTTTTATAAAGTATGCATAACGTAAAAAGGAGCAAGAGGAAAATGAAAAGAAGAGTGATAATGCTGACCATCATTTTATCGCTGGCCTTTGCAGGACGCGGGAGCGGGACGGATGGAAGTGGACAGGCAGAAGGAGTACGGAAGACGGATGGGAATATAACGGAGGAGAAGGCAGCAGGGGAAGATGCGGAAGAATATAAATGGAATGTCATTACGGAAAAACGTTTGATGGCAAAAGCAGAAGGGAAGAACCAAAATACGGAAGAAATGGGAACGGTGGAAAAAAGCGCGGAAGGGAGCGGCGAAGAAACAGGACTGTTGGAGTATGCGGTAAACAGTTTTGAAGAAGAGAAAGCAATGTATGCTACAAGCGCGGTAAATGTCAGGAAGGGGCCTTCCACCAGTTTTGAACGAATAGGGGGATTGGCGCGTGGGCAGGAAGCTGCAGTGGTAGGGCAGGCGGATACGGGATGGTATCAAATCAGATACGGCGAAGATATAGCCTATGTCAGTGACAAGTATCTGCAGGAAGAAAAACCGGCAGCTCCTGCAGCGGGACCGGAGGTCCAGGCGCAGCAGCCGGCAGCGGAGGTAAAAAACGTTTCGGGAGTTATTCTGGTGGGGGATTCCAGGTTTGTGCAGATGCAGTCATATGCCGGCGAAAATAGCTGTACATGGATTGCGGAAAGCGGAAAAGGATATCAATGGTTAAACGATAATGCGATAGCGCGTATTGATGGCTGTGTAGGGAAGGGGTCTAAGATCTTGATTAATCTTGGGGTAAATGACCCGGGAAATATCAACCATTACCTGGAGCTGATCAATGCGAAGGCGGCGGAATGGATAGGAAAAGGGGCGAAAGTATATTATGCTTCTGTCAATCCGGTATGGGATAACCCATATGTGACGGAGGAACAGGTGCAATACTTCAACAGCCAGATGCAAAGCGGTTTGATCGGCGATATACAATGGATAGACAGCCATAGCTACCTTAATTCGATCGGATATAAGCTGGTGGACGGGCTTCACTTTAATGCGGAGACTTACCAGAACTTGTACGCTTATTATATGGGCTGCCTGTAAGCAAGAGGAAGCGCGAGAAAAGAACTTGTGCTTGTACTATGAATCTGCTATAATTTTGTGTGGTAATTGGCTGTACGTTAAAAAGTACAGTTGGAATAATAAAGTAATAATTAAGAAAAAGGAGAGATAACGATGAAAGGAAACATTGTTGTTGGACAATCCGGCGGGCCTACGGCCGTAATTAACTCATCGGTAGCTGGCGTATATGCAGCGGCAAAGAAGCTGGGCGTAAAAAAAGTATATGGTATGGTGCATGGTATCCAGGGCTTTTTACAGGACAACCTTTGCGATCTGGATGAATATCTTGCAGATGAGACTGGCGTTGAATTATTGAAAAGGACTCCTTCCGCATTTTTAGGCTCCTGCCGTTTTAAAATGCCTAAAATCGAAGGCCATGAAGAAGTATATGAAAAAGTATTTGAAATTATGGAAAAGCATGACATTGAATGCCTGTTTTATGCAGGGGGCAATGACTCCATGGATACAGTGAAAATGCTGTCCGATTATGCGGCGGCTCATAATAAGCCGCAAAGGTTTATGGGCGTCCCGAAGACGATTGACAACGATCTTCCGATTACAGACCATTGCCCGGGATATGGTTCCGCAGCAAAATATATCGCTGCCAGCCTGAAAGAAATTATCCGCGACAATGAATCCTTTGGCGTAGAAAAACCGACCGTATGCCTGGTAGAAATCATGGGCCGTCATGCAGGATGGCTGACGGCTGCTGCGGCTTTGGCAAAAGGAGAGGACTGCAGCGGCGTAGATGCGATATATCTGCCTGAAGTAACCTTTGACGTAGATAAATTTATGGCAAAGGTAAAAGATCTGGCTGCAACAAAACATTCCGTAGTGATTGCGGTATCGGAAGGCGTATCCTTGGCGGATGGACGTTTCGTATGCGAATTGGCGGATGCGGATAAAAAGGTAGACGCATTCGGCCACAAACAGTTATCCGGTACGGCGGCTTATCTTGCTTCTCTGGTAGCGGCAGAAACAGGGCTTAAGACCCGCGCGGTGGAATTCTCCACTTTGCAGCGTGCAGCAACCCACCTTGCTTCATTAACGGATATTAACGAAGCATTCCAGGTTGGTTATGATGCGGTAGTAGCAGCGGAAGAAGGCAAGACAGGAATGATGATTACCCTTGACAGGAATGGCGACGATCCGTACCAGTGCGGCACGAGCGCGTATGATATCCACGCGATTGCCAATGTGGAAAGGCCGGTTCCGGCGGAATGGATTACAGAGGACGGCTGCGGGCTGAACGAAGGTTACGAGAAATATGCAAGGCCGCTGATCATGGGCGAATTACAGCCGCTTTTCGTGAACGGGCTTCCGAGACATCTTGTAAGGAAATAATATGTAATTTTTAGGCATAAAAAAGTGATTTCCTATAAGGTAAAAAACCGGCATGAATTTTCATGCCGGTTTTTTGTATCATAGGATCCGGGTGTCAAAAGGCCCATCCGGCGGCCCCGCCTGGCAGATGGCACCCAACAAAGTGATAGCAGACCGTAGGGGGGTCCGTGAATGGATACCCCGGACAGAAAAA
>CAOKPU010000039.1 GCA_948470755.1 uncultured Lachnospiraceae bacterium
GTAAATCAATACCTGCGAATACTTTTTCTAATATTTAACTGTCAAACTCCCGGATAGCCGGTTTTGAAAAGAACAGTCCGGCAATAGGATTTTGGGAGGGATCGTCGTCAAAAAGTCTTAAGAAATATAGAATATATTGCTTTTGCCAGATAAATACGGTATGATGGATTTACATAATACGGATGGTTTTCATATGACATGGGGGCTTGAGAATGAAAAGATGTATGCGGATAAAATTATATATAATGGTTTGTCTTGCGGCTGTTGCCGTTATGCTGTCTGGAAATGGGATGGAAGCGCAGGCGGCGGAGATCCTGGCAACCGTGCATGGAACGGTTCAGACAGGGACAAATACAGGATTGCTTAAGCTGTCAACAAAAGAAGGATATATGGAAATAAAGATAGACAGCGGCACAGATACCAGCGCCTGTAAAATACTTCTTCCGGATCAGAAGGTTAGCGTGTCCGTATCTTATGGTTCCGACGGATATCTTCATGCGGTAAAAATATCCGGGGAAGCCCAGGAATCTGCAGTTACGCTGGACGCTTCTACAAATGCTATCGTAACAGGGACGATCGGCGAGAAAACAAAAGGGAATCTTCTGTATTTTAATACTCCTCAGGGGGAGATGCAGATTAAGCTGGATGCGACGACCAATATGAGCGGTTGTTCTATCCTGGTTGCGGACAAGACGTATAATATTACTTGCATGAGGGGGTCGGATGCCTATCTACATGCAGTAAGTATTGCCGATGCGGCGGCGGTAGGAAATGGCGCGGCGAACATAGCAGGAGGGGCAGGCGCGGCAAACATAGCGGGAGGGACGTTGAGTGCGGCAAATACGGCAGGCATAATGAGTCCGTCAGGGGCATCGCAGCTTACGCCCGGATCGGCATCGCAGGTAAATGTCCCGACCATATCGGTAACTGGAACGGTGGCCGACGGCACGAAAGAGAATCTTTTATACTTATCAACAAGCGGCGGCGAAATGCAGATTGTAATTGACGCCGGTACGGATGCTAAGGGCGGCATGATGCTGACGCCGGAAAGGAAATTGACAGTAGCTTGTTACAGGGGCGCGGATGCGTATATGCATGCGGCCAGTATTGTGGGGGTAAAAGACAGCGCAACGGCTGTGGAGCTGGATACTTCTTCCCCGGCAACGGTAACGGGAACGGTAGGAGAGAAGTCTACGGAAAGCCTGCTCTATTTATCCACGAGCGGCGGTGAAATGCAGCTTAAGCTGGATGCGGTAAGAAGCATTAACAATTGTAAGGTCTTTGTAAAAGGCAAGAAGCTTACGGTCTCTTATGTATGGGGAACGGATTTGTATCTTCATGCGCTGGATATTACGGCTGACTGAAAGAATCTGTTATTTCCGGATATTTTGTTAAGCTAAGTTGGTACATGAGAAGGATGGTCCCGCCGTACCGGAATCAAGGATACAATTTTACGATCACGTCATCCACTGCTTACGATCAGAAATGGATAAGAGGAAGAAATATTTATAATAATATAGATTATCTGGTGGATACTATTTTTGCAAATTATTTGTCGCGTCCCGGCGTCCGTCAGCCCATTTTTACTTCTTATTGTGATGGGAACCGTGTAAAATGCAGCGGCCTGAGCCAATGGGGGTCAAAGTATCTGGGTGATGAGGGATATTCGGCGATCGAAATAATCCGTTATTATTTTGGAAATGATATGTATATCAATTCGGCGGAAAGTATTGCAGGGGTTCCTTCTTCATGGCCCGGTTACAATCTGACGATCGGTTCCAGCGGGGATAAAGTGCGGCAGATGCAACAGCAGTTAAACCGTATTGCCCAGAATTATCCGGCTATCCCCGTTATTACGGCGGATGGGATATATGGGAGCCGGACGGCGGACGCAGTCCGGACGTTCCAGAGAATATTTAATTTGCCACAGTCCGGAGTGGTGGATTATCCTACATGGTACCAGATTTCCAATATATATGTGGGCGTCAGCCGGATCGCAGAGCCGGTATGATGCCAGGCCGTTAAGAAAGGGTTGAGATGCTAAGATGAATAAGATACGGGAAAAAAGGAAAAAGAGGATGAAGGGGTGGCAAAAAAAGATAGGGAAGCCTCTTGTGAATATGCTGAAAGAGAAACAGAAAACAATGAAAGTCAAAGAAAAAATAGACCGTAAAACGATGAAGGCAAAAGAAAGGATCCATAGAAAAGCGATCAAGCGACGCAAGAAGGAAGTAGAGAAGAATGTTGACCGGTTGTTGACCGGCTGCTGTTTTCTCGTATGTCTGGCGGCTGCTTTGATGGAGGCGAAGGGAAACAAAAAAAGGTGACTGAGGGATCAAAAAGTAAAAGGCTGTGCGTGTCAAATGTGGAACCGCACAGCCTTTTTCGTGAGTATATAAAGTTATAAGAAAGTTTTGCGATAAATGCCCTTTAGTCCAAGTTCAACCGGTTTTTTAACATATGTTCCGTAAGGAAATACAAGCCGCCTCCGAATATTAGGATAAAAAGGATGGAGGAGAGCATGGATGGCAGAAGGAAGTCGCTGAAGCTGCCGTAAAAGCCTGCACTGATGTAGATGGAAAACAGGCCGCTGGAGAAGCTGGGTACACGGAAGTTCCTGATAAATGACGTAATGATTTCAAAAACAACATATTCCCCAATATACCAAAGAAAAGCTCCGGCCACTTTGTGGCGGGAAAAGAGCTGGCCCAAAGCGATTGCCGTATACATTTTGATGATAGAAAATGCAGTGGACAAAAGCAGTTGGATCAGGCCGATCAAAAGGAAAAGCAGGAAACTTATGCCGTTTTCTTCTTTGAAAGCTTTTAAAAATCCGGGAAATTCCTGCACAATTTCATAAATAATGTCCATCTCCTGATAGGAAAGGATGGCCGTGTACACAAGGGAAAATACGCTGATCAATACAACGGCGCTTGTGATCAAAGACCATAACATCCCTATGGATAGTTTGGATAAGATGATCTGCCGGGCCGTTACGGGTAATGTATTGGTCAGATATCCTTCATCAGTGTATACATTTTTATAATAACGGATGGCAATGCAGGCGGTAACGGCGATGGAGCCTGCGGCAATGGCAAGGATATAGAAAAATATCGACAGCCCAAGCATTATATCCATCCCGGCGATGTCTAAAGACCAGAATGGGGATGTCAAAGAGATAACTCCAATGACCGTGATAATGATAAGGAATAAATTAATAGCTGTCGGGATTTTCCAGAAATATTTCCATTCATATTTAAATAATTTTTTTAACATGCAAAAACCCTCCTGAAATAAGCATCTACGGATTGACCATATTCTTCCCTGATGGCGTCTACCGGCATATGGGTCAGGATCTGTCCATCTCGGATAAAAATAACTTCATCCAGTATGTTTTCAATATCTGTAATTAAATGGGTGGAAAGGAGAATGCTGGCATTCTCGTTGTAATTGCTTATAATTGTTTTTAAGATATAATCCCTCGCTGCCGGGTCAACTCCTGCAATAGGTTCATCCAGGATAAAGAGATCGGCATGCCTGCTCATAACAAGAATGAGCTGTACCTTTTCTTTAGTCCCTTTAGACAGTGTTTTCAACTGTGCGGTAAATGGGATGTTTAAAGCGCTTAACATAGAGAAAGCCCTGTCTTTGTTAAAATCTTCGTAAAAATCCTGAAAGAAGCCTACAAGGTCGCATACCTTCATACCGCTTTGGAGATATGTCCTCTCTGGTAGATAGGCAATTTTTGCTTTCGTTTCAGGCCCCGGCATGCAGCCGTTGATCAATATGCTGCCGGCGGTAGGCGTAAGGAGGCCGTTGATCATTTTAATTAAAGTGGTCTTGCCGCTTCCGTTTGGGCCAAGCAGCCCGATAATCCGCCCGCGGGGGATTACAAGGTTTAAATGATTTACGGCCAGGGTATTGCCGTATACTTTTGTCAATCCTTTTATTTCTGCTAATGCTTCCATAATTCTGTTCCCTCCGTTTCTGTTCATGAAAACAAAATATGATATAAAAATGAATGGTTATGATGTATATTCTTTTTCCGCCATTTCTCTGACAAGAGACAATATTTCATCGGACGAATAACCTAACTCCTTCATCGTGCGGAAAAAGTTTTTAATATATTCACTGGCCAAGTTTGTCTGTGTTTTTTGAATCAATTCTGTGTCCTCCGTTACGATGCGTCCGCTGGTCCTTTGGGTGATGATTAAAGCATTGCGTTCCAGTTCTGCAAGTGCTTTCTGCATTGTATTTGGATTGACGCTTGCTTCTGCAGCTAATTCCCTGACGCTTGGAAGCCTGTCGCCGGCTTTGTATTTGCCTGAAATAATTTGTATTTGTATGATTTCCACAAGCTGAGAATAGATGGGCTTATCCGCACTTAAAATCCATGCCATATGATCCTTCCTTTCTGTCGGTATTTTGTACTATTGTATTATTTAATTAATACAATATAATATGCGGAAAGATTTGTCAAGGGGGAATGTTGTTTTTTGTATGGGGGTTAGTGTGAGAAGTGCTTCTAACCACTCGCAGCAGAGGCTGCTTCGTGGAGAAGCGCTAAGTCTCACACGGGAGAATGCCTAAAATGCGGCATTCTCCGCACAGATTTGAGATTCCGCGAAGCGGAATCATGGGGGTTAGCGTGAAGAGAAGTTCTAAGGCTCAACAGCAAGGGCTGTTTCGCCAAGAACTTCTACGACTTGCTTTGCAAGTCTTTCTCACACCGAAAAATGCCTGGAATGCGGCATTTTTCATCAGGATTTGCGCCGCTGCGAAGCAGCGGCATGGGGGGTAGTGTGAAGACGACAGGATATAAAAAGAAGAAATACGTTTGTCCCTCCGTTGCTTGCAGAAAGGCTTGGATTAATATAGAATATAAAATATGGAAAAGGAGAAACGGGAAGATGGATAAAGAAGGATTATTGCAGATATGGCTGCAGGAAGAGGCGGTTGCGCATATCCATGGATGGGATTTTTCCCATATCCGTGGAAAATATGAGGAGGAACATGATCTTCCATGGGATTATAAAGAAATTGTGAGGGATTATTTACGGCCGGAAATGAAGCTGCTTGATATTGATACAGGCGGAGGCGAATTTTTATTGTCCTTGGATCATCCGCATCACAACTTGGCGGCAACGGAAAATTATCAGCCGAACGTCGAATTATGCAAAGGCAAATTAGTCCCGCTGGGAATTGATTTTAAAAAGGCGGACGGCAGCCGTAATCTGCCTTTTAGGGATCAAAGCTTTGATATCGTGATAAACCGGCATGGGAATTTTAACCCAAAGGAAATAGGGAGGGTATTAAAAGACGGAGGCGTCTTTATTACGGAACAGGTCGGCGCTGAAAATGACAGGGAGCTGGTAGAGTTATTGTTGAATGATCTGCCGGATATCCCGTTTCCCGATCAATACTTGAAGATAGCCCGGGCCGCATTTGAAAAAGAGGGCTTTATGGTAATGCAGGCGGAAGAGGCTTTCCGTCCGATAAAATTCTGGGATGTCGGCGCGCTTGTCTGGTTTGCCAGGATTATTGAGTGGGAATTCCCGGGTTTTCATGTAAAGGACTGTCTGGAAAACCTTTATCATGCCCAGGAAGTATTGGAACAGGAAGGCGTCATAGAGGGGAAAATCCACCGTTTTCTTTTAGTAGTCAAGAAATAGCGTGAGAAGAACTAGTGTGAGAAGTGCTTCTAACCACTCGCAGCAGAGGCTGCTTCGTGGAGAAGCACTAAGTCTCACACGGGAGAATGCCTAAAATACGGCATTCTCCGCATTGATTTGAGATTCCGCGAAGCGGAATCATGGTGGTTAGCGTGAGAAGAAGTTCTAAAGTTCAACAGCAGTGGCTGTTTGGTCAAGGACATCTAGGATCCGCGATGCTTTTCAAGGGCATCCCCATTAGCATTGCGCAAAACATTCAATTGATGGTATAATGCAAAAAGGTAAGAAACGGTATGGCAGGAAGAAGTTGAAAAGGGACGGGTATGGCAGGGACAGCGGATAGGATGGATGCGGCAAATGAAGTTAAAATGCCGGAAATGGAAAAAATAAAGGAAGACAAAACGGAAAAAGAGCTGATATTTTCAGAAGAGTTTTTGGAACTTTCCTTAAAGCAGGGAGAGATAAAAGAAGGCTCGTTTACGGTTTATGCCCCGGAAGGGGGATTGGCGGAAGGCTGGATCAGGTCTTCGAGGATGGAGATGGAATGTCCCGTGGAGGAATTTGTAGGGGTAAAGGAGGAGATCCCTTATCGCTTTACTGCAAAAGAAATGGAAGCGGGGGATGTGCTGGAAGGCGCATTCTTTATCATATCGAATTACGGGGAATATAAACTGCCTTTCCGGGCGGTAATAGAAAACGATACGATAGAGTCCAGTTTGGGAACGGTGAAAAATATGTTCCATTTTGCGAACCTGGCAAAAGAAAACTGGGAGGAGGCGGTGAAGGTTTTTTATACCCCTTCTTTCAGGAAATTGTTCCTTGCCGGGCAGGAAAGGCAATATTACAGTGCGTATAAAGGCTTATCCGCTATACGGGGAAATGAATGGAATGTAGAGGAATTTCTTCTGGAGATCAATAAAAAACAGCGGGTGGAATTTACTCCGGAAAAAGAGGAAATCCTGATGGAGGACCCGGAAGGGATAACCAGGCATGAGATTGTTATTGCTAAGAGCGGATGGGGTTATACTTTCCTGGAAATTGAAGCGGAAGGGGATTTTCTACGTACGGAAAAGGGGAAGGCGTCGGAATGTGATTTCCTTGGGAATTCATTCCGGCTGGTTTTTTATGTAGACAGCGGGAAGCTTCACGCAGGGCGTAACTTTGGAAGCCTTCATGTTTTTAATGGGTATACGGATATTACTATACCGATAACCGTTATATGCCATACGCAGAAAAGACATGCTTATGGCATACGGAGAGAGAAAAAGCAGCTCCTTGTACAGTTAATGGAGAATTACTGTTCTTTCCGGGGGAAGAAAATCAGCAGCAGGATATGGATGGGGGAGACGGAAAAACTGGTGGAGAGGCTTTCAGTCCTGGACAGCAAGGATATACAGACAGGGCTTTTCCATGTACAGCTTTTTATTACCCAGGACCGGCTGAAGGAAGCCAGGAGTCAGATGGAACGCATAAGGCCGGTGGTGGAGCAAGAGGAATGCCGCCAGGAAGTCTGGTGTTATTATCTTTATCTTACCACCCTTTATAGCGAGGATGACCGTTATGTGGATGAAATTGCGGAAAGGATCTTCCAGATATATAGGGCGAACCGGAATAACTGGCGGATTGCATGGCTGTTGATGCATTTATGGGAAGAATACGCCAGAAGCCCTGCGAAGCGTTGGGCGCTTTTGGAGGAACAGTTTGAAAGGGGATGCACCAGCCCGGTCCTTTATATCGAGGCATGGCATCTGTTGGAATTAAATCCTACTTTATTAATGAAGATAGGGGCTTTTGAACTTCAAATATTGAATTTTGCGGTGAAAAAAGGTTTTTTATCCAAAAACCTGATTGTACAGATACGTTATCAGATGCAGAAAATGAAAGGTTATTCGGAAACTGCCTTTTTTATATTAAAGGAATATTATGGAAAATTCCAGGACAACGAAACGCTTCAATCCATCTGTACGTTATTGATCAAAGGGAACCGGACGGACAAAGCCAGCTTTTTATGGTACAGCTTAGGGGTGGAACAGGAATTGAGGATTACAAAGCTGTATGAATATTATATGATGTCCCTGCCTCAAGGGTTTGAGGGGGAAATCCCGAAGATGGTATTGATGTATTTTGCATATCAAAGCGAACTGGATTACAGGAAAAATGCATTTTTATATTCCTATATTTATAAAAGGCGGCAGGAACGTCCGGAATATTATATTAAATTTTGCGGACAGATAGAAAATTTTGTTTTGTATCAGCTTCAAAAGGGAAGGATTAATAAGGATCTGGCCTACTTGTATAAACATACATTGACAGAGGCCTTGTTAAACGAGGAAAGGGCGGGGAAACTGGTGACCCTGCTGTTTACCCATATGATCCATATAAACAATCGTAAAATACGCCAAGTGGCGGTAAGCTATGGATTAAGCGTCAGGGAATACCGGTATCCGGTCAATGACGGCTATGCGGCGGTACCGCTGTATGGGGATGATTATAAAATATTGCTGGAAGACGGGAGCGGGAACCGTTATACAGTCAGTGAGCCGTTTGAAATGGAACGGATGATGGACGCGGGGAAGATGCTGCAAATGGCCCTGCCTTTTGTGAAAGAGCATAAGGGCCTGGATATTTACATGTGTGAGAGAAGTAAGTCCTTTTTGGAGATTAAGGAGGATAATGCGCTTCAATTTGGCCGTATTGCGGCATCACCTGAGATAGAGACGGAAAAGAAAAATGAGATTAGCCTGAAACTGATCCGTTATTATTATGAACAGGATTATCTGAAAGAATTGGAAGATTATTTAAATGGGCTTGAGCCTGACGGGATGAGCCGTAAAGAGCGTAATGAAGTCGTACGTTTTATGGTGATCAGGGGAATGTACGATAAAGCGTTTGCGTGGGTGAAGCGTTTTGGCATGTCAGGGATGGATGTGAAGACGGTGATGCGGATGTGCAGCCGGCTTATAGCCAGGGATGGATATATAGAGGACAAAGATATGATTCATATGACTTATTATGCTTTTTGCAAAGGGAAATATGATGGCAATCTACTTACCTATCTGGTATATTTTTATCAGGGAATGCTTTGGCAGCTAAGGGAGATTTGGAGGGCGGCAACGGATTTTGAAGTGGATACTTATGGGATCAGTGAACGCATTCTTGTACAGATGATGTTTTCCGGAGCATTTATCGGGGAACGGGCCGAAGTTTTTAAAGATTATGTGTCGGGCGGGGCAAAACCGGAAGTGGAAACGGCGTTCCTTTCCCGTTGTTCTTATGATTATTTTGTAAAAGAAAAATTAATAGACCCGTTTCTTTTTACGGACGCAGTAAGGGTGTATGAGAGAGGGGAGAAGCTTCATAAGGTATGTAAGCTTGCTTTATTAAAATATTTTTCTGAAAATAAAGAAGAAATGATGCCAAAAGTACGTAGGGCGGCCGGATTGTTCTTAGCGGAGCTGTTGGAAGAAGGCGTTTGTTTTGCATTTATGAAGGAATATGTGGGCGAAATACCTGCCATGGAAGCTTTTGTGGACAAGACGGTGATTGAGTATCGGACAAAGCCGGGAAGCAAGGTGACTATCCATTATCTGATAGAAAGGGGACGCTATACGGAAAATGAATATTGTCAGGAAGAAATGAAAGATATGTACGGCGGCGTCTATGCAAAAGCATTTGTCCTCTTTTTTGGGGAAAGGCTGCAATATTATATTACGGAAGAATACGAAGGGGAGAAACAGTTTACCGGGAGCGCTTCCATCAGCAGGGGGGATGTGCTTTACGGGGAAGGGGACAGCCGGTTTGAACTGATCAATGATATTGCAGCGGCAGGGGTGTTGCAGGATTACGATACCTTGAATTGCCTTTTGAGTGATTATTATAAGAAAGAATGTATTGTCTCCCGGGTATTTTGCCTTATGACAGAGTAAGGGATAAAGGGATTAAAGGTGGAAAGATGCTTTTGGAAAAGAAAGACGGAACAGGGAAAAAGAAAAAAGCCAAGGTGGCAATAGGCTATGATTTAAGCGATGACTACGCCCAGATCAGTTATTGCTTCCTGGGAGGGGAAGAAGTGGAAACCCTTGCGGTGGTGACGGGAACGGAACAGTATAATATACCGGTAGCTTTGTATCGGAAAAAAGATGTAAACCAATGGCTTTTCGGCAAGGAGGCGTTAAGGCCCGGCGGGGAAGGGGAAGGCTTCCGGGTGGACAGGCTGGTGGGGCTGGCAAGAAAAGGGGAAATGGTGGAAGTTGGGGAAGAGAGTTTTGACCCGGTGGCGTTGCTTGCTTTGTTTATAAGAAGAAGCCTTTCGCTTCTTACCCTGATTGCTTCGCCGGACTGGCTGGAAGGGATTATGTTTACTGCGGATGACCTGGATGGGCGTATGGTGGAAGTGCTGGCGCAGGTAGGGGCTAATCTGCATTTGAAGACAGAAAAGATCTACTTTCAAAGCCATGTGGAAAGTTATTATTATTATATGCTTCATCAGCCGGAAGAACTTTGGACGCATGAGACGCTTTTGTGCGATTATGATAACAGAAGGCTGAAAATATACGGGTTTGGCGTAAACAGCAGGACGACTCCCAAGGTGGCTTTGATTTCTATTGACGAACACGGGGAAATGGGGCGGCTTGAGGCAGGAATAGAAGAAAACGGGCCGGGGGGAAAGGAAAAGGGAAGGCTGGATGAAATATTTCTGGGGATCATGAAGAAAAAATGCAACGGCAATGCGGTGTCCAGCGTGTATCTGATCGGGAACGGGTATAAGGATGGATGGGCCTCGGAATCTTTGCGGTATCTCTGCAGAGGGCGCAGGGTGTTTCAGGGGAACAATCTTTACAGTAAAGGGGCTTGTTATGGAATCAGGGAAAAACTGGGCATAGAGCATGTGGGGGAAGCATATGTATTTCTCGGTTTGGACAAGCTGAAAGCGAATGTGGGGATGCGCCTGCTGCGGCAGGGGATGGAATCGTATTTCGCGCTTATGGACGCAGGGACAAACTGGTTTGAGACGGAAAAGGAGTTCGATGTTATTTTGGAGGAAGGGGAATCCATATCTGTGCTTCTTACGCCTCTGGACGGGAAAGAACCGAAAGAAATCTGCATGAAGCTGGAAGGGCTTAAGGAACGTCCGAACTGGATGACGAGGCTGAGGATTAAAGTGAAAATGCTTTCGGAACGGGAATTGAACGTCAGCGTAAAAGATATGGGGTTTGGTGATTTTTTTCCTGCGTCAGGCGGGCAATGGAATAAAGTATTTGTCATATGATTGGTTGATTCCCGCGAGCAACGAGCCAAGCGACTGCTTGCATCGGGGTTGTTGACTGTAGGAGAGGCCGGGAAGATCCGGATGGAAAAGGAGGAAGACGTTGAGCAGGATATTGCTATGCCTTGGTAAATATGCAGAAAAGCCTTATTTTATGAATAGAGCATACGTGAACGTTTATTCGGCAGAGGAACTTTGTTATTGCCTGATGAAGAACACATATTTTGCGGATGAGGAAATCATGGATGACCGGCTGCCGGACTGGCTGGAGGAAGAATGCGGTCTGCCTGAACTGGCGGGGCTGCTAAGACAGAAGAAGGACGCGGGAGCCGCAGTTGGCGAATGCGCGGGGATGATTCTGGATTATGTAGGTTATGGGGAAAGGGAAAAGATTGAGGAAGCCAAAAAAGGGCTGGAAAAAGAAACCGGGTTAAGCGTATATGAAAAAAGAAAGGCCAGGGCAGATTACCTGGCGGAAAATAAAAAGTATGCATTAGCTTTAAAAGCGTATGAGGGCCTGTTAGGAGAACTGCCGGAGGGGGAAAAAGGGCTGCAGGCAAAGATATTGCATAACCGGGGAGTAGTTTACGCGGGGCTTTTCCAGTTCCGCAATGCAGCGGAAAGCTTTCGGAAGGCTTTTGAATGCACGGGCGGGGAAAACTCTTATATCGGATATCTGGCAGCGAGCCGTATGTATATGGAAGAGACGGAATATGTTAATTTTACGGCAGCTATGGAGCAGGGCTATGAGCAGTCGCTAAAAGTGGAAAAGCTGATGGAAGAGGCATTGGAGGCTTTTGAGGGGACGGAAGAGAGCCGTATGCTTTTTACGTTGAAGGTATGTAAGGAAGAAGGCAATGCCGTTTCCTATTATGAAGAGATGGAGCGGATTACCGATGATCTTAAAGAACAGTATCGTCAGATGTTAGCGTGAGAAGAACTTCTAATTGCCTTTGGCAATTTTAGCTTAACAGCAGTGGCTGTTGAGCCAAGGACGTCTCGTTCGGAAATAGGGTTAGGTTGAGGAAAGGGCATGGTTGTTAGTATGAAGTTATTTAAGGATAGGAAATTATGGAGAAATATTTTCCGTTTCAGGCGGGAGGATGACGAAGAAGAGATAGGATTCGGGGAAGAAAGCTGGGAAAATATCGAGAAGGATAGAAGCAAGTTCGATGTCCATGACAGGGGACAGCGTAGGGAGTATGTGCAGGATTGTAAGGATAAGGTCCGGGAGGCGGAACAGGAGCTGGAAAACCTGAATTTCGAGTATGGAAAGGTGACTTCCTATCTCAAAGATATTGAGGAAATAGAGGCTTTGCCGGAGGAAGAGAGGGCGGAATTAAATGCCAGCGCGGAAAAGATACAGGAGCTGGAAAGCAGGCGGGGCGTCTATCTGGAAAAGAAAAACCGTATGAGCGATGAAAAATACCATCAGATGGAACGGATGGAAGACGAGGCGGAAAGCGGTTTGAAGAAGCTGTTGGAAACGGAGGACTATCAGAATCTGATCCGGAAGGATATGGTCCGGTTGGATGGGGAAAAACATGCATACCTCTACCGGAAAGATGAATTAAAGGGGATGATCGCCGATGCGAAAGGGATGTCAGTGATCTGTTCGGTGGCATTGATTGTATGCTATGTGGTGTTGTTTACATTAAAATATGCTTTGCATATGAATACGCAGATTGGTTTTTTGCTGACCACCGGGCTGGCGGCGCTGGCAATTACGCTGCTTTTTATAAGGTATACGGAATCCGTGAAGGAATTAAAGCGGGTGGAAAAGGGGATTAACAGGATTATTATGCTGCATAACCGGGTAAAAATCCGTTATGTTAATAATACAAACCTTTTGGATTATCTTTTTATGAAGTATAAGGTTTCATCTGCCAAGGAATTCCAGGCTTTATGGGAAAAATATAAGGTGGAGAAGGAAGAGAGGAAGCGTTATCGGGAAGCGGAGCTGGAGCTGGATGAGCGTCAGCAGGAGCTTTTGAACATCCTGAAGTGTTATCAGGTAAAGGATCCTGCCATCTGGCTGCATCAGACGGCGGCGATCCTGGATAATAAGGAAATGGTGGAAATCCGCCATGGCCTGATTATCCGCAGGCAGTCTTTGAGGAGGAGGATGGACTATAATAGGGAAATGATTATTGAAAAGACAAAAGAGGAGATGAAAGGACTGGCGGAAAAATATCCTCAGTATGCAGGGGAACTCAATTGGAAATAAATAACGGTATGATCAAATAAACAGATTGATTGTGCGATATTGCATAAAGCAAGGAAATAGAGTATAATATCCATCAGCATAACTGTGCAAAGAAGCAGTTATTGGAATATGAAAGAGAGAGAAAATTAGGAAAAAGTGAGGTAGTGAGTAATGAAAACGGTAAAGAGAGCATTGGTATGGCTTGCTGTTGTTCTTATGGTAACAGCATTTGCAGGCTGCGGCAAAAAGGAGGCGGATAAGCCTACGAAAGAATTTGCTTCACCAGATGGAACGATGAGCGTGATGTTGGCGGAAGACTGGAACAACGAGGATGTAGGCACGGAAGGGATGATCGGTGCGTACAGCAAGAACGGCAATGACGGGGTTGTTGTTATGCAGTTTGTAAAAGGGGTTGATGCAGTTGGCCTTGCTGATGTAAAAGAAGTCATCGAAGATACATACCAGGTATCGGAAAAGACGGCAGCCGATGCAAGTTTGGTGCCGGGTCTTGGAAGTGCGGAAGCTTATAGCTGTAAGATAAATCTGGACGGTGAAGCGGCTGACGGGTATTTTGTCTATGGGGAAACGGATTATGCTTATTATGCATTGTTGTATGCTGCGGAACGCATCAATGATGATACGATGACATATATACAGTCAGTGATGGGTTCTTTTAAGGAAAATGCGCCGGAAATAGAGAACAATTCTACGGTGGAAGTTTCGGACACCATACTTTGGATGAATGGTACATATGCGGTGCTGACCTCGTTGAACGGCTGGGATTATTCCATGTTTGGCGGTATGCCGGCCAACGATGATTCGATGGCATTGCAGCAGTCCATGTTGAGTGAGTGGTGGGATGTGACGGATAAGGCGTCGGCGGATGAAACCATCGAATGGCTGATGAGCGAAGGCCACCGTATGGATTTTGCGGAAATGATGGATATGCTGGCGGAAGATGGTCTTGGGGATATGCCGGAAGGGGAACGTGCAGACTATCTTCTGAATAATTATACGAATATGACCGAAGAAATCGCGCAGCAGTATGCGGACTTCTATGCGGTTTACGATGAAAAAGGAATTGACATGATTTCTGCATGGGATTACAGCCGTGCTATGTCGGTAATAGGCAATGCATATATTGCAGGCTATTATACGGAAACGGAAGCCTTGGACAAATCGTTGGAGATAGCGACTGTAATTCAGACAGTTTTCGATTCATGGGATGCTTTTCAGGACAGCTATATGACGGGTTATGAATATTGGGCTGAAGAAAGCAGCGATGAAAGAAGGGCTGTTTATGAAAGCCTGAAAGCAGAGACCGGCAGCCCTTATAGTCTGGACTGGAATACCACATTAGAGAAGAGCTGGTAATAAAAAGATGGCTGTTTTTACAGCCATCTTTTTTTGCCTTATAGGAAAGTTTGTCTTTAGACGGATACGAATTGACGAAAAAACGAAAGTTCTTTGTGAAGTATGAAAGATGCATTTTGCAGAATGGGTATTTGACTTAGAAAAAAAACTGTTATATACTTCATATTGTCAGGCTATATGTATTTTGTTACAGTCCGGGTTTGACTGGGCTGCAATTTATTTTGCCGGTGGAAGGCAGGACGGAGGAAAAAATGAAGAAATTGGAACAGCTCTATGAAGGGAAAGCGAAGAAGGTATATGCAACGGAGGATCCGGATGTAGTGATCGTGGATTATAAGGATGACGCTACAGCTTTTAATGGGGAAAAGAAAGGGACTATTGTAGGGAAAGGCGTAATTAATAACCGTATGACGAACCACGTATTTAAGCTGCTGGAAAAAGAAGGTGTGCCGACCCATTTTATTGAAGAGCTGAGCGATCGGGAGACGGCAGTGAAAAAAGTGGAAATTGTGCCTTTGGAAGTGATTATCCGTAATGTGGCGGCAGGAAGTTTTTCCAAAAGGCTGGGCGTGCCGGAGGGTACTCCGTTTCAGGAGCCTACGATTGAATTCAGTTATAAAAACGATGAATTGGGAGATCCGTTGATCAACAGCTATTTTGCAGTTGCCCTGGGGCTGGCGGACTGGGATGAGATTGAGAAGATTAAAAAGTATGCGTTTAAAGTAAATGAAGTGCTGAAGGCTTATTTCCTGCAGGCGGATATTAAGCTGATCGATTTTAAGATAGAGTTTGGGCGTTTCCATGGGGAAATCCTGTTAGCGGATGAAACATCGCCGGATACATGCAGGCTTTGGGATGTTAATACGAATGAAAAACTGGATAAAGACCGTTTCCGTAGGGATCTTGGAAACGTGGAGGAAGCTTATCAGGAAGTATTTAAGCGTCTTGGGCTGGATTAAAGGAGATGCCCGGCAAATCGGGGAACATGGAATAGAGGAGAAACTATATGAGTACAGACAGATATCAAAGCCCGCTTTCCGAGCGTTACGCCAGCAAGGAGATGCAGTATATCTTTTCGCCTGATATGAAATTCAGGACGTGGAGGAAGCTTTGGATCGCTTTGGCGGAGACGGAAAAAGAATTAGGGCTGAATATCACGCAGGAACAGATTGATGAGTTAAAGGACCATGCGGAGGATATTAACTATGAGGTGGCGCAGGCGAGGGAAAAAGAAGTGCGCCACGATGTGATGAGCCATGTGTATGCATACGGCGTACAGTGTCCCAAGGCAAAGGGGATTATCCATTTAGGGGCAACTTCCTGCTATGTAGGGGATAACACGGATATTATCGTGATGACTCAGGCGCTTTGCCTGGTGAAAAAAAAGCTGGTGAATGTGATTAAGGAATTGGCGGATTTTGCGGATAAGCATAAGGCCCAGCCGACGTTGGCGTTTACTCACTTCCAGCCGGCCCAGCCGACGTCCGTAGGAAAGAGGGCGACTTTATGGATGCAGGAATTCTGTCTGGATCTGGAGGATTTGGATCATGTGCTTTCCCATATGAAGCTTCTTGGCTCGAAAGGGACGACGGGGACGCAGGCTTCGTTTCTTGAACTTTTTGACGGAAAGCAGGAGATCATTGATAAGATAGACCCGATGATCGCGCAGAAGATGGGATTTAAGGAATGCTATCCTGTATCCGGGCAGACTTATTCCAGAAAAGTGGATACCAGGGTGGCGAATGTGTTGGCGGGCATTGCGGCCAGCGCTCATAAGATGTCTAACGATATCCGGCTGTTGCAGCATTTAAAGGAAGTGGAGGAACCTTTTGAAAAGGGTCAGATCGGTTCTTCGGCTATGGCTTATAAGCGGAACCCGATGAGGAGCGAAAGGATTGCGTCCCTGTCCAGATATGTGATGATCGATGCCTTGAACCCGGCAATTACCTCCGCTACCCAATGGTTTGAAAGGACCTTGGACGATTCGGCGAATAAGAGGCTTTCCATTCCGGAAGGTTTCCTGGCTGTAGACGGCATTCTGGATTTATGCCTGAATGTAGTGGACGGGCTGGTCGTATATCCGAAGGTCATTGAGAAGCGGCTTATGAGCGAGCTGCCGTTTATGGCAACGGAAAATATTATGATGGATGCGGTAAAGGCGGGAGGCGACAGGCAGGAACTGCATGAGAGAATCCGTACTCTTTCTATGGAAGCAGGGAAAAATGTGAAAGTGGAAGGGAAGGAAAACAACCTGCTGGAGCTTATCGCGGCGGATCCGGCTTTTAATATGACGTTGGAAGAGTTACGCAAAACGATGGATCCGGCCAAATATATCGGGCGTTCCAAGGAACAGGTGGAAGCTTTCCTGTCGAAGGTAATAGCCCCGATTTTGGAGGAAAATAAGGATTTACTAGGTATGAAAGCGGAGATTCATGTATAAAACCGGATAATAACAGGCGTATTTTTAAAGCGGAAGCTTTAAAGATGCGCTTTTTGTACTTGAAAAGCAGAAAGGAGCTAAGCGGCAGTTATGGGTGGATTTTTTGGAGTGGCATCAAAAAATGATTGTATTTTCGATTTGTTCTTCGGTACGGACTATCATTCCCATTTGGGGACGAGGAGGGCCGGGATGGCGGTTTATGGAGAAAAAGGTTTTGACCGTTCCATACATAATATTGAAAATGCGCCCTTTCGGACGAAATTTGACAAAGACGTGAATGAAATGCAGGGGTATATGGGGATTGGATGCATTTCCGATTATGAGCCGCAGCCTCTTATCGTGCGTTCCCACCATGGGACTTATGCGATTGAGACAGTCGGTAAGATTAACAATACGGATAAAATCGTGGATACGATTTTTAAGGCGGGAAACGCCCATTTTCTGGAGATGAGCGGCGGCGATATCAATGCGACGGAATTGGTGGCGGCCATCATCAACCAGAGGGAAAATCTGGTGGATGGCATACAGTATGCGCAGGAAATGATTGAAGGCTCCATGACGATCCTTGTAATGACCCCCAAAGGGATTTATGCGGCAAGGGACAGGATGGGGAGGACGCCGGTTTCGATTGGGAAGAAAGAGGATTCTTATTGTATTTCTTTTGAAAGTTTTGCCTATCTGAATCTGGGTTATGTGGAAGAAAAGGAGCTTGGCCCCGGGGAGATTGTGATTGTTACCCCGGAGGGGCTGCACACGTTGGCGGCGCCTGGGAAAGAAATGAAGATTTGTACATTTTTATGGGTGTATTATGGTTATCCTTCTTCTTCTTATGAAGGAATCAGTGTGGAGGAGATGCGTTATCGCTGCGGTTCCCTTTTAGCCAGGAGGGATGATGTGAAGCCGGATATTGTGGCCGGCGTGCCGGATTCAGGCACGGCCCACGCTATTGGTTATTCCAATGAATCGGGCATTCCGTTTTCCCGTCCGTTTATTAAGTATACGCCCACCTGGCCCCGTTCCTTTATGCCGACGATACAAAGCAAAAGGAATTTGATTGCCAAAATGAAGCTGATACCGGTACACGACCTGATTCAAAATAAAAGCCTGCTGTTGATCGACGATTCCATCGTCCGGGGGACGCAAATGAGGGAAACAACGGAATTCCTTTATCAGAGCGGGGCAAAGGAGGTTCATATCCGTCCGGCCTGCCCTCCGTTGCTTTATGGCTGCAAATATTTGAACTTTTCCCGTTCCACTTCGGAAATGGATTTGATAACCCGTCAGATTTTGAAAGATTTGGAGCGGGAGGGTAGGTTTACACGCTTAGAGGCGTATTCCGACCCGGAAACGGATGAATATAAGGAAATGGTAAAAAGGGTGGGGGAACAGTTGAATTTCACTTCCCTGCGGTACCATAGGCTGGACGATATGATAGAGTCAGTGGGCATTGACCGGTGTAAGCTATGTACTTATTGCTGGGATGGGAAGGAGTAGATTGAAAAATCAGCTTGATAGCTGATTTTATCAATCGGCTATTTGAGGCTCTGACATGGATGATTAGTATGGACAAGGAAGCTTATAAAAGATTCTTTGTCCTATTTGTTGTTTCATAGGAAAAGTTTTGTTGCTGTGTGGCGCTGGAGGAAAAAGCCTCCTATAAAATACAATCGGCCAGGCTGTCCCGTCGGAAAAATTTTTGTCGCCGAATCCATAAGGGAAAAGTAAGATTTTAAGTACATTTTAAGGGAATGGCGTATGCTAAGGGAAAGGAGGGTTTGTTATGCGGGTTTTAATTGCGGAAGATGAAGTTGAACTTGCAAAAGGATTGAAGTTTTTGTTGGAAAAAAACAAGTTTTCAGTGGATATTGTCCATGATGGAGAGGATGCCTTGGATCATTTCCATTGTACGGACTATGATGTGGTTGTGCTGGATATTATGATGCCGAAGGTAAACGGTATGGAAGCGCTCCGTCGTATAAGAAAGGAGAAATCAGGGGTTCCGATCCTGATGTTGACGGCAAAAGCGGAAGTGGAAGACCGGGTGGCGGGCCTGGAAGCAGGAGCGGATGATTATCTCCCAAAACCTTTTGCGAGCAGGGAGTTTATCGCAAGGGTAAAAGCCCTTTCGCGCAGGAATGCAGGGTATGAAGACCTTGTCGTGTCTTTTGGGGACGTGGCGCTGGACTGCAATAAATATGAACTTACATGTAAAGAAAAAACGGTGGGCTTGAATAATAAGGAATTCCAATTAACGGAGCTGTTTATGAAGCATCCGCATTTTGTTTTTTCCGCAAGCCATTTAATGGATAAGATATGGGGGCGGGATTCGGAAGCAGATATTAATGTGGTATGGACATATATCGGGTTTGTACGAAGAAAATTCCGGCAGATTGGGAGCAATGTGGAAATACGGACGGTCCGTGGCGCCGGATATTCGTTGGAGGAAGCAAGATGTTGAAAAAGATGCAGAGACGGTTTGTTATGGCTGCAATGGCTGCTTTTGGAACGGTTATGCTTGTTTTGGCAGTAGGGATCAATGTTGCTAATTATCTTCAAACGACCTTTATGCAGGATAATCTGGCGGCAAGTCTTTTAAAATATGAGCAGGAGGTTTGCAGGCGGCCCGGAAAAGGCCCGCCGCCTATTGCGGATATGCCGGGCGGTGGGCCGGAAGCAAGGTTCACTACCCGTTTTTTTGTGACGCACCGTGGAAGGTTGGGGGATATTGAAGTAGTATCCAAGGATTATATTTTTTCCATTGATGAGGAGACTGCGAAAGAATATACGGAGGCAATTCTTAGGAAAGGCAAAGAAAAAGGATATTATGGGGATTACCGTTATTGCATAAGTGCGGACGGGCCGGAGGCCACGGTTTTGTTTTTGAATGTGTCACACGCCCTGCAGTTTATGAAAAGCCTGCTCTTTGCTACTTTGGCGATAGGGATTTCCAGCTTTTTAGTTGTTTTTATATTGGTCATATTTTTTTCAAAGTATGCCATCCGGCCTTATGCCAGGAATATAGAACGACAGAAACGGTTTATTACAGACGCGGGGCATGAACTGAAAACGCCGATCACTTCTATTGCTACCAGCGCCGATATCGCCGCTATGGAGCATGAGGGAGATGAATGGATCTGCAATATCCAAAAACAGACTGCCCGCCTTACACGGCTTGTGGGAGATCTCGTAGCGTTGTCAAGACTGGACGAAGAAACACCCTTTCCGGATAAAAGGGTATTTTCTTTCAGCGATGCGGCATGGGAGACGGCGGAGCCATTTGCCGTCCTGGCAAGAGCGGAAGGGAAAGAATACAGGCAGAGGATAGAAGAGGGGCTGACGTTATACGGGGATCGGGATTCGATACAGCAGATGCTTTCTATCCTGCTGGATAATGCGGTGAGATATTCTGATGCGGGTGGTGAAATCAGTTTGGATATCGTCAGGAGGAGACGGAAAATATATGTAGAGGTAAAGAATACATGCAACCTGCCGGATATCTCTGACCTGGACAGGATTTTTGACCGCTTTTACCGTCTGGATGAGTCCAGGGCTGCCAATACCGGAGGCACGGGGATTGGGTTGTCTATGGCGCAGGCGATTGCAGAAAACCATGGCGGCAGGATAAAAGTACAGAGCGGGGACGGCAAAAGGATCTGCTTTACGGTAGTCATATAAAATACACAGATTATTTCAAGTACATTTCAGGAAATGATATTATACTGGCCTTATGTTATGGAAAAACGGCGTATGTCCATGAAGCATATAGGGAAGAGAGGGAAAGGGATATGGAGCAAAACGAAGGTTTCCGGCATGAACTGAAATATGGGATTGGATATCCGCAGTATCTGGAATTAAAAAGCCGTCTGAAAGCTGTTATGCAGACGGATTTACATACCGATTCCGGGGGAAAGTACTTAATACGAAGCATATATTTTGATAATTATGAGGATAAGGCGCTTAGGGAAAAACGAGACGGGATCCCCAGACGGGAGAAGTTCAGAGTAAGGTACTATAATGATGATTTATCTTATATCGTTTTGGAAAAGAAGATGAAAAACAACAATCTTTGCCGGAAACTCCATGTAAGGATCGGGGAAGCGGAATGCCGTAAGCTGCTGGAAGGGGATCTTGCCTGGATGAGGGAATATCCGGAGAGCCTGGTGCAGGAGTTATACGCCAAGATGAGGTATCAGATGCTAAAGCCAAGGGTGCTGGTTTCTTATGTGCGGGAGCCTTACATTTATACGGTCGGAAATGTAAGGGTTACATTTGATTCCCATATCCGGACGACAATGTATCATAGAAAGTTTCTGGAGGATGGGATAGTGGATGTCAGTGCAGAGGACGGTGCGGGGGATATGATACTGGAAGTAAAGTATGATGCATTTTTGCCGGAAGTGATACGGAGCCTTATTCAAACAAATACGGCGCGGCAGAGGGAATTTTCCAAATATGCGGCCTGTCGACGGTTCGGATAACAAAGGAGGTTATGATAAATGACGTTTCAGGATATTTTTAAATCCGGTTTTTTAGAAAGTGTGACGGAATTTTCCGCAGTGGATATTTTGATAGGAATGGCATTTGCGGTTGTCATTGGTTTATTTGTTTTTATGGTATATAAAAAAACATTCAATGGAGTCATGTACTCAACGGGCTTTGCCTTGACTCTTGTGGGGCTTTGCCTTGTAACTACGCTGGTGATCATGGCGGTGACGTCCAATGTAGTCCTTTCCCTCGGTATGGTGGGGGCTCTCTCGATCGTCCGTTTCAGGGCGGCCATTAAGGAGCCGATGGAAATCGTCTATTTGTTCTGGTCAATGGCAGGGGGCATTGTGACCGGGGCGGGACTGATTCCGCTTGCAGTCATTGGCTCGGCGGTCATAGGGGTCATATTGATGCTTCTGGCCAATCGTAAGATGCATGAGAACCCATATATTCTGATCGTAAACTGTGAGGATGAGCAATCGGAGCAAACGGCGCTCCATACGGCGGAAAAAGCCGTGGAGCGGTTCGTGGTCAAATCCAAGATAGTAAATGCAGGGGGCATTGAACTGACTGCGGAAATCCGTATGAAAGATGCGGCAACTTCTTTTGTTAATAGGATGAATGAAATAGACGGGGTAAACAATGTTGCCCTTGTAAGCTATAACGGGGAATATATGTCTTGATAATGGGAGGGCTGCCATGATCGCATATAAGAATATGCCAAAGGCCGTCAGTATAATGATGACAGTTGCTGTTATAATCTGTATCGGGGTAACGGCGCTGTCGCAGAAGGCGGTGGAAGTATTGGGGCAATCCGGCATAACCATGCAGTATCCGTCCGAATTATTCGACACGGATGAGATAATCCGGATCAATATTCAGATGAAGGAAGAAGAATGGGAAGATATGCTGGCCAACGCTTCCGCAGAAGAATATTATGCCTGCGATATTGTTATCAATGGGCGGGAAATATACCATGTAGGAATCCGCCCGAAAGGGAATACGAGTTTGTCGGCAATTGCGATGAATCCTGAAACGGACAGGTTCAGCCTGAAGCTGGAGTTCGACCATTATGTGGACGGCCAGGATTGTTTTGGCCTGGATAAGCTGATCTTAAATAATAATTATGCAGACGCCACCAATATGAAAGAGGCGGTTGTGTACGATATGTACCAATATCTTGGGGCGGATGCATCATTATATAATTATGCCGAAATATCCGTAAATGGGGAATATTGGGGAATCTATCTGGCATTGGAAGCCGTAGAGGATAGTTTTCTTTTAAGGAATTTTGGTACGGGGAACGGCAAGCTTTACAAACCTGACGGCCAGGAGCAGGCTTCCGGCGGACATGGGCCTTCTTTTGGAAATCAGGCCCCCGGAGATTTGGGGGATATAAGGGAGGAAGGGAAGAGGCCGGAAGGAGAAGGGTTTGCTCCTGAGCGGGAACCCGGGTTTTTGGAAGGGAAGGAGGATGGGCCTTCATCCATAAGGGATGACCGGCCGCCTGGTATGGAAGGAATGGGCAAAGGAGGCCCCTTTATGGGAGGGAATGGGGCCGACCTGAATTATACGGATGATGATCCGGATAGTTATTCTGCCATATGGGAGGGCGAGGTGACGGATACGGGAAAAAAGGATCATAGAAGGGTGGTCACGGCGCTGAAAAAGATAGACGAAGGAACGGATTTAGAAGAATATCTGGATATAGATAATGTATTACGATATATGGCTGTGCATACATTTTCAGTGAATATGGATAGTCTGTCCGGGTCGATGGCTCATAATTATTATTTGTATGAATATAATGGAAAGCTGAATATCCTTCCATGGGATTACAATTTATCTTTTGGCGGGATGGGCATGGGGGCGGCGGATGGCGCATCGGGAATGATTAATGATGCGATTGACACGCCTTTTCATGGAACGGAGTTTTTTGATGCGCTGTTGGAGGATGAAGAGTATCTTGCCAAATATCATGAATATCTGCGGCAGTTGACAGAAGGATATGTATTTGGAGGAAAGTTTGAGGAAACATATGGCCGTATCCGGAATCAAATCGATGCTTTAGTGAAGACGGACCCTACCGCACTATATTCTTATGAAGAATATGAGGCCGGGGCAGACATGCTTTATTCGACAGTCATGCTGAGGGCGGAAAGCATTCAAGGACAGTTGGACGGCGCCATACCATCTACAGATGAAGGGCAAAAGGAAGATAATGCATATCTGGTAGATGCATCGGCAATCGATATAGATGCGATGGGGGTATTTGACATGGGAGGCCGGGGCCGCAGGAGGGACGATCAAGACAGCCCTTAGTCCTGCCGCTGTAAAAATATAGCGGATACCCTAAATAATAATATAAGAAATATTTATGAAAAACATAAAATATATTGATTTTACTTATAATATAGCATCGTGTATAATCAAGAAGGAAAAGACAGAAAAGGCAGTTTTTTTACCACCTGCTTTAGCAGGCGGATGCAGGAGGAGATGATATTATGGTAAAAGCAGTAGTAGGGGCTAACTGGGGAGATGAAGGAAAAGGGAAGATTACGGATATGCTCGCGAAAGAGGCGGATATTGTTGTCCGCTTTCAGGGCGGGGCAAATGCGGGGCATACTATCGTAAACGACTATGGTAAATTTGCCCTTCATACTTTGCCTTCCGGAGTATTTTACAGGCATACGGCGAATATTATCGGCAATGGAGTTGCGTTGAATATTCCAGTGTTGATGCAGGAAATACAATCATTAACGGACAGAGGGGTACCTGCTCCAAAGCTGTTGGTATCGGACAGGGCGCAGATTGTGATGCCCTATCATATCCTGCTCGACCAATATGAAGAAGAAAGGCTGGCCGGCAAATCTTTCGGTTCCACGAAGTCGGGGATTGCCCCTTTTTATTCGGATAAATATGCGAAAATCGGTTTTCAGGTCAGCGAACTCTTTGACCGGGGCCTGTTGGAAGAAAAGGTGGAAAAAGCGGCGGAGATAAAAAATGTACTGTTGGGACATTTGTATCATAAGCCTTTGATTGATAAAGGCGAGCTGCTCGCAACGCTGGAAAGCTATAGGGAAATGATAGCCCCTTATGTCTGCGACGTATCCTCCTTTTTGGATAAAGCAATGAAGGAAGGGAAGACGGTCCTTTTAGAAGGACAGTTAGGGACGTTAAAAGATCCGGATCACGGCATTTATCCGATGGTGACTTCTTCTTCTACGTTGGCGGCCTATGGGGCGATCGGCGCGGGGCTGCCGCCGTACGAAATCAAGGAGGTCATTACGGTCTGCAAAGCCTATTCTTCCGCAGTAGGTGCGGGGGCGTTTGTGTCGGAGATCTTTGGGGAAGAAGCGGAGGAATTAAGACGCCGGGGCGGAGACGGCGGGGAATATGGGGCGACGACCGGCCGGCCGCGGCGGATGGGATGGTTCGACTGTGTGGCTTCCAAATATGGCTGCAGATTGCAGGGGACGACGGATGTGGCTTTTACGGTGCTGGATGTGCTTGGTTATCTGGATGAGATCCCGGTGTGCGTAGGATACGAGATCGACGGGGAGATTACCACCCAATTCCCGGTAACGGCTAAGCTGGCTAAGGCGAAACCTTGCTTGGAGAAGCTTCCCGGATGGAAATGCGATATCCGGGGGATAAAAAAATATGAAGATTTGCCGGAAAACTGCAGGAATTACGTGGAGTTCATTGAGAAGCGGATTGGCTATCCGATCACGATGGTGAGCAACGGGCCGGGAAGGGATGATATTATCTACCGGAAGAAATAAAAGGCGGAAAGGATAGCTATGGTCGATCATCTGGAATATTATAAAGTGTTTTATTATGCGGCAAAATATCAAAGCCTGACAGAGGCGGCGAAACAGTTGGCAATCTCCCAGCCGGCGGTGAGCCAGTCCATCAAGCAGTTGGAAAATGCAGTTGGTGCAAAGCTGTTCATCCGTACTTCCAAAGGGGTGCGGATGACGGCGGAAGGGGAACTTCTGGCGAGGTATGCAATAAAAGGTTATGAGCAGATCGCGTTAGGGGAGAGAAAACTGGCGCAGATGCTGGATCTGGAATTGGGCGAACTGCGCATTGGGGCCAGCGACATGACGCTGCGTTTTTATCTTTTGCCGTACTTGGAGCAGTTTCATGAAAAATATCCGGGCATAAAAGTGATCGTTTCCAATGCCCCTACGCCGGAAACGTTGCAGTATCTGCAGGAGGGAAGGATTGATTTTGGAGTCGTCAGTACGCCCTTTGAGGAAATCCCCGGCATAGAGGCGGTTAAAGTAAAGGAAATTGAAGATATTTTTATTGGCGGCGTAAAGTTTATACCATACAAAAATAAAATGTTGGATTTGCAGGAACTGGAAAAACTGCCGATTATATCTTTGGAGAAAAAAACGAGTACACGGAAATTTATGGACGCGTTTTTGGAACGGAACGGGGTGGCGATGAATCCGGAATTCGAGCTGGCCACCAGCGATATGATTGTACAATTTGCCTTGCGCAATATGGGGGTAGGAAGTATAATGAAGTCGTTTGCGGAAGATTATCTGGAAACAGGCAAGGTTTTTGCCTTGCGTTTTAACAAGATTATCCCGAAACGGCATTTTTGCGTTGTAACGGATCGGAAAAACCCTTTGTCGGCGGCGGGAAGGAAGCTGTTGGATATGATTTACGGGGATGATGAGCCTTAGGGCTTCTAGGGTTCGCGGCAAAGCTGCGGCATGGGAGGTAGAGGAAGAAATGATAAAAACGGTTATCTTTGATATTGGGAATGTCCTGGCCGGGTTTGCCTGGGAGGAATATTTTTTTAGTTTTGGTTATCCGGAGGAGATTTTTCAACGTTTGAAGAAGGCAACGGTAGGAAGCAGCGCTTGGCAGGAGCATGACAGGGGTGCCCTTACCGATGACGAAATCTTGGAATTGTTTGTGAAGAACGATCCGGGTATTGAAAAGGAGTTAAAAGAAACGCTGGGCAATATCAAAGGGATGGTGGTGAAATATGATTATGCAATCCCGTGGGTGAAGGAGCTGAAGAAAAAAGGATATCAGGTGCTTGTGCTTTCTAATTTTGCGGCCAAGGCTTACCGGGACTGCAGGGATGCCCTGGGCTTTTTGGATTATGTGGACGGGGGGATTCTTTCCTTCCGGGATAAAGTGGTAAAGCCGGAGCCGGAAATCTACAGACTGTTGTTGGAGCGGTATCATTTGGATCCGGAAGAATGCGTCTTTTTGGATGATACGGAAAAAAACCTTTTGGCAGCAGGGAAGTTTGGAATCCATACCATTCATTTCATAAACAAGGATCAGGCTTTGGAGGAATTAAGAAGGCTTGGCGTGGAATAATAATCCCATGCCAGAGCAGCATGCTGCGATGACACGCGATGGGAAATTCGCGAATACGATTTCTCATCTGCGGTCAAGGCGGTTTGAGCGTCGGGACGCACACTTTTTTATATCATAGGAAATTGCTCTGCAATTTCCTATGATATAAAAACCCTCCGGGAGGATGCGCACTGCGCGCAAGAGGAAAATGGCTGCTGTCGCAGCCGCGCTCCGGCGCGAGTGTGCGTCCTGACGCACACTTTTTATATTTAAGTTTCTTGTTATGAGTCATTCTCCCTTTTTTTTTATCCGGTCATAGAGCCAAAGATACATCCACAATAAAGTGGGAAGGACGATGGTGGCTCCAAGGCAGGTACGGAACATATCGCCGGAGCCGGGGGTATCTAATACAGCGGTAAAAAAGGTGGCGCCATAAAGCGCTGCCAGGGCGATGATGCATATCCAGGCAGCGATTTGCCTGGATTTCTTCCGGATCTTGCCAGTGTGTTCAGGATCCTGCTGTTTCTTCCCCATGTCTATGATTCCTCCATTTGCCGTGCCACATCGGCTTCGCATGATTTCATGGCTTCGATTGTTTTTTCAAAAAGTTCCTCTAATTCCCAGCCGAGCAGATCCGCTCCTTGTTTGATGATATCCCTGGAGCATCCTGCGGCGAAGCGTTTATCTTTAAATTTCTTTTTCAGGCTGGAGACTTCCAGATCCATAACGCTTTTGGAAGGGCGCATCCTTACGGCAGCGCCGATGAGCCCGGTCAGTTCGTCTGTCGCAAACAGAATCTTTTCCATAGTGTGTACCGGTTCCACATCGCTGCAGATGCCGTAGCCATGGCTGCAGATTGAGTGCGTCAGGTCTTTGCCGGCATGGATTTCAGCTAAAAGTTCCGGCGCTTTTTGGCAGTGTTCGTCCGGATAAGTTTCAAAATCCACATCGTGCAGCAACCCTGCCATGGCCCAATATTGCGCTTCATCGGCATAGCCCATTGTCGTTGCAAACCACCGCATAACTCCCTCTACTGTAAATGCGTGAAGCAGATGGAACGGCTCCTTATTGTATTTTTTTAATAAAGCGAGAGCTTCCTGTCTGGTAACAGATGTTGTCATAATATCCTCCATTCCTGTCCGGCCCGCGAATTTGGGCGCAAGCACAAATTTGCCTGTAAAAATTTATCTTCATGTAACTTTCATAATTTCACTTTAGATTATACCGTAATGGGGAAAAAGGGGCAAGATATAAACTTTTCCCGGGGAGGCGGCCTATGTCCGTACGAAAAGGGGCATTATGACAAAAGGGCTTGTGTTCTGGGGAAAATTTAGTAAAATATGAAGTAAAGGCATTGGCCGCGTATATCAAAAAGGATGGTAAGGATTGGATAAGGAGAGACGGGATGATACGTTTTAATTGCGATTATAGCGAGGGCGCGCATGAGAAAGTATTGGAAAAACTGATTGCGACAAACAGGGAGCAGACGCAGGGGTATGGGGTGGATCCATATTCTATGGAAGCAAAAAAACTTATAAAACGGCTTTGCGGAAGGGAGGATGCGGATGTCCATTTCCTTGTGGGGGGAACTCAGGCGAACCTGACTGTGATATCGGCGGGGCTTCGCCCGCATCAAGGCGTCGTTGCGGCGGATACAGGACATATCCATGTCCATGAGACAGGTGCAGTCGAAGCGTGCGGCCATAAGATACTGGCTTTGCCGTCTAAGGATGGAAAAATAACTGCCGGACAGATTGAGGACTGCTGCAGGGCGCATAGGGAAGACGTGGACCGGGAGCATACCGTACAGCCGAAAATGGTGTATATTTCCCAATCTACGGAGCTGGGAACGATATATAGTAAGGAAGAACTGGCAGAGATCTCGTCAGTCTGCAGGGAAAATGATTTGTTATTGTTTATGGATGGCGCAAGGCTGGGATATGCGCTTGCGGCTCCGGACAATACTCTGACCTTTCAGGATCTGGCCTGTTTTTGCGATGTGTTTTACATTGGCGGGACGAAAGTAGGAGCTTTATTTGGGGAAGCTGTCGTTATTTCCCATCCTTTGTTAAAGGAGGATTTCCGCTATCTGATAAAGCAAAAGGGCGGTATGCTGGCGAAAGGCCGGCTGCTGGGACTTCAGTTCCTGGCCTTGTTCGAGGATGGTTTGTACATGGAAATCTCCCGTTATGCAGACCGGCTGGCAGGGCAGCTTCGGGAAGCTTTCCGGGAAGCCGGTATCCCTTTCCTGGTGGAAAATACAACGAATCAACTCTTTCCGGTATTGCCGGATAAAGTATTGGAGGAATGGAAGGGACGATATAGTTTTGCTTATCAGCAAAGAGTGGATGAAGAACACAGCGCGGTAAGGTTCTGTACGAGCTGGGCTACCAGACAGGAGGACGTGGACGTTCTTATAGAGGACATTCGGAAGATATGGGAAGAATTGGAAAAAGAGGAGATGTGATCCATGTATCAGTTTTTTAAAGAAATAAAAGCAAATTATATTTTATCCGCAATCTTTTGTATTGTATTTGGGGTTACGTTAGTGGCCTGGCCGGATGTGTCTTCCAAAATCGTATGCATGGGGCTGGGGGCGGTGCTGGCATTGAGCGGCATTGTGAACTTGATTACTTTTTTTGTGCAAAGGGATGGGAGCCTGCTTTCCCAGATCAACCTTTTGGCAGGAATTATATTGACGGTTCTGGGAGGGTGGATTGTGTTTAGCCCGGAAGTCCTGATCAAGGTGGTTCCTGTGGTGATTGGTGTGGTAGTAACGGTACATGGCGTACACAATCTGATGCAGTCATTGGAACTGTTCCGTAATCAATACAGTAAATGGTGGGTTGCCCTGTTGCTTGGGGCCGTGACGGTGGGATTCGGCATTTTATTGATTTTTAATCCTTTTGAGGCGGTAAATACAGCGGTGATGCTGATAGGGATTTTTCTGATTTATGATGGGTTATCCGATATCTGGATTATATCCAGGGTATCGAAAACGGCAAGGGAGATTAAGGAGACGATGGAGGCTTTGGATGTGGAGGCGGAAGTTGAGGAGCGATCTCCATGATCCCGCTTCGCGGAATCCCAAAATCCCAAGATAAGTTGGCTTGTCATGGAGAATGCCGTACTTTGGGCATTCTCTGGCGTGAGAAATAAAAAATGTAAGAGAAGAGAGGGTATGGAGATGGCGGTTTTTGAGATCAGTAATGGGACAATCACGGTAGCGGTGGACAGCCGTGGAGCGGAAATGAAATCTTTGCGTAGAATAGATATAGGGAAGGAGTATATGTGGAGCGGCAACCCGGAATATTGGGGGAAAGTATCCCCGTTGCTGTTTCCTTTGGTGGGGACGTTGAAGAATAATGAATACCATTTTAACGGCAGATCATATGCGATGGGGAGGCATGGGTTTGCCCGGGATAAAGAGTTCCGGCTGGTTTCGCAGAAAGCGGATGAGATCTGGTTTGCTTTGGAGGCGGATGAGGAAACGAAGAAGTGTTATCCTTTTGATTTCCGCCTGGAGGCGGGATACCGTCTGGAAGGGATGGGGGTGAAGGTGTTTTGGAGGGTGGAAAACCTGTCGAGGGAAAGGATGTATTTTTCGATAGGAGGGCATCCGGCTTTCCGGTGTCCGCCAGAAGGAAGGGGGGAGGATAGAGATAGCTGCTATCTTGGCTTTGAGGGGAAAGAAAGCATTTGCTGTACCAGGCTTGACGGGAGCGGGCTGGTTAGCAAACAGAAAGTGGCTTATGAAACGGAGGACGGATTGCTTGCCATAACGGAGGATTTGTTCCGGGAAGATGCTATGATCATGGAGGACGGACAGATCCATAGCGTATCATTGATGACGTCGGATAAAAAACCATATGTTACCGTAGAATTTGCCATGCCGGTAGTGGCGGTGTGGACGCCTGCAGGAAAGAACGCGCCGTTTATCTGTATAGAACCTTGGTATGGAACAAGCGATGCGGCGGATTTTGCGGGAACTTTGGAAGAACGTAAATGGGGGAGACGCTTGGAGCCGGAACAACGGTTTGAAGCGGGATATCTGATAAAAACAGAATGATCCGCATGGCAGGGATGATAAAAAAGTGGGAAGAAATGAAAACAGGAATTGGAAAATCGGATGGAAACTGAAAGGAGATAGGTTGAAAAATCAGCTTGATAGCTGATTTTATCAATCGGCAATTTGAGTCAGAGCCAGGGATGTGCCTTGATCGCAGTCGGAAATTTCAAATTTCCGACGCGAAGAGAATGCCTGAAATGCGGCATTCTCTCAGACAAGCTTGCTTGTCTTGGGATTTTGAGATTCCGCGAAGCGGAATCATGGTGGTTAGTGTGAGAAGAAGTTCTAAAG
>CAOKPU010000040.1 GCA_948470755.1 uncultured Lachnospiraceae bacterium
GGAGGGTTTTTGTATCATAGGAAATTGCAAAGCAATTTCCTATGATACAAAAAAACACCGGATGCCCATCCCATAAGGGACCGGACAACCGGTGTTACCACCCTAATTAATGCAGTCCTTCCTGCCGCTGCCGGCGCTATCACATCTGCTGCATTCTCTCTTCTTACCGTTAACGCCGGCGTTACGTTGGATTTATGCAAGAAACCGCCTATCCCCTGCTTTTCATCCAAGACTCCAAGGCCGGTTCCGGACCCTTCTGTAAGAACCTTGCACCAAACGGTTCCCTCTCTGCTACATATCTGCCCGTACTTTTCCTCTTCTGCGCCAATATATTTATTTATATTCTTAGATTTTAGAAGAAAAATTGAGATTTGTCAACTCCCGGCCCTAAGAAACCTCTGTTACATGCTGCTTTTTTAACAAATCGAAAAATTCCTCTTCCGGCATCGGTTTTGCATAATAATAACCCTGCACCTGATCGCATCCAATACTTTCCAACAGATCGATCTGTTCTTTTGTCTCCACTCCCTCTGCCAGCAGGCCCAGTTCCAGTTTCTCCGCCATCAAGGCCACCTGCTCCAGTATCAGCCTCCCCTTCCCTGACACCATCATATTTTCCATAAATTTTTTATCCAGCTTAATCACATCAAACGGAGTTTCCAAAAGAATATTCAAAGAAGAATAACCGCTTCCAAAATCATCCATCAGTAAAGTAAATCCCGCCTCTTTTAACTGCAAAGCCTTCATGCTTATCTGCTGATCATCCGCAGATTCCGTAATTTCAAGCTCCAGCAATCCTTTAGTAATACCACTGCTTTTTATCATTTCGGACAGCATCTGAATACATTCATTATCCTGCAGATGGACTCTGGACACATTTACCGAAACAGGACAACTGACTATTCCGGCATCCTCGCATTTTTTAATAAAACGACAGGCTTCGCCCCATATATAATAATCCACTTTTTTTATAAAACCATTCTCTTCGATAATTGGAATAAACTGATTCGGATATATCATCCCCCGCTCCGGATGCTTCCATCTCACCAATGCCTCGGCCCCTATGATTTCATTTTTCGCAATGCTGTATTTCGGCTGCAAATACATGATAAACTGCCTGTCCGTAATCGCGGCCTGCATGTTTTCTTCAATAAATTTTTTATTGTACAAAGAAAGTTTAAATTGCTCTTTATAGAAAATAATATTTGTCAATATATTATTTTTCGCTGTTTTCCTGGCCATCGCGGAGCGGTCTTCCATCTGCCGCTGTTCCATTTCCTTATCTTCCACAGTATATATGCCATAAGAAAACTGAAGCTTAATATTTTTAAAACTATTCATCCTGGAATCCAAATTCTTTACAAACTTTACCAGTTCCTGTTCTTCTTCATATTCGGTCACCACCATGAACACATCGCTGCGTAAGTTTACAAAATACTGCCTTTCATGACAGCAATCGCCAAGTTGTTCCATAATAAAATCCAAGATCTCATCTCCCAGTTTTTCCCCATAAATATCATTGATAATTTTAAATTTGCGTATATCAAACTGGATAAAAGCGATATCTCTTGTTGAAGAAAATAAGAGTTCATTTACATTCCTTCGGAAACCGGAAATGTTATTTTTACTTTTCAGAATATTCCTCACTTCATCATTATTCGGTATATCCTCCAGATGGATGCTGCTTTCCTTTACATTTTTAAGATGGTCTTCCAGCATACTTTCCAATATTTCAATACTTGCATTCAGCGCTTTCGGGCATTTTTGCAAAATCATGCCTTCCTTACGTATAGCAGCCATTTCTTCCGGTTTTGAAATATCTTTTCCCAGAATTTCCCGGCAGTTAATAACGCCTCCCATTTTTTCCGTAAAAAGCCTTATAAATTCGTCTGTTTTTTTATTACCGTATACTTCCAATTCCCGGTCCTGGGAATCATAAAAACCTATAGCGAGTCCTAACACAAGCAGCGATGCCGTAATACAGCCGCAAACTCCCCCTTGACGCATTCCCCCTCCGAAACATGTACTGATTTTTAATGCCGTCTTCAAATCCAGGCCGAAATCTTCTGCAAATGCACCAAACAATGCCTGCGAACAATGATACTGCTGGTGCAACAGTTCATCCGCTTTTTCCCGATGTGTCATACTTCTCCTCCATGCCCGTCCCACTTACGTGCCAAACGTAAGTGTAAACTGCGGTTAAGACTCTATTTCCATTACTGGCAGGACTATTTATATAAACCATAGTAATATTTTAACAAATCTTGATAATATTGTGAAGTATATGATAATATTTTTGCACAATCAATTTAATACGTCATCTTTTTTTATCCGTTATTTTTTACAATCCCTTCTCAGGCTCCCTTATCAAGGCTTCGCCCATCCCAAGCATCAGGAAAACAAACGGCGTACTCAATATCTGCTGGAAACTCACGACATTATGTATCGTATAAGCAAACGCGCTTAATCCAAATATATATAAATACCTTTTCCTGTCATCCTGCGTCCTTTCCGCACAATATACATAACGGAAGACCGCACTGATAAAAATACCTCCGTAACTTAACAGCCCGAATATCCCTTCATTTACCAGGACAGTCAGCCATTCGTTATGAGCGTTCGTCAACCTCGCCCCTCCAAACTGCTTAATAACTGCTTTTGCCAAATCCGGCAAAGTATATAAATACATGGCAAAACAATCCGGCCCTACGCCCGTCAGTTTTCTCCATCCATGCATGTTTTTATAGATTTCAACTCCCGCAGACCAGGTTGCCCCTCTGGCGCTGCCCCACTGATCACTGAAAACCAACGCCGAAAGCCCTCCCATAAACCGGATGCCGCCCTTTATCTTTGTATTTAACACCAGCAAGAAAATATATACTCCCGCCGCCACTACTGCTGCAAATACTGCAATCTGGCGCACCATCTTATATTTTCTCACATCCACATTTTTCTTTTTCCCTGAAAACAAAAGCAGCAAATACACGACGCACATGACTAACAGTGGGAACAAAGTAGCTCTGGAAAGAGTAATCCAATCGCTTAGCGTACCATCATAATAATCAAACGCATCCGGCTGCAGGATCCTCCATAACCGCAGCCCCTGACATGTTGCAAAAAATAAAATAACAAGTTCGCAAAACCGCCTCATTTTTGCCATGCTTTTAAACGACAGGCAAAAAACAAAAATGTATAACCCGGCAAATACAATAAAAGCGCTGTTACTTCCCTGGCTTATCCCCGTGGCAATCCCGATCACCGTGCCAAAAGCCCCCGGCAGCCTAAGCCATATTTTTTCCCCGCACCAGTAAAAAACGAATCCAATGGGGAAAAGCACCGCCCAAAACCCGCAATACCAGTTAATGTTCCCTAAAGTAGACAAAAAACTACTGTTTGCCCCCTGGATTTTTATTGGAAAAACAGAAAAACGGTTTAATATGCCTAATAAAAAAACTACGGTTGCCGCCGCCATAAATGCCAACAACAACTTCTCCTCATATTCCCAGAAATGAGCCACAAGAAAATAAGAAAGCACAAAAGCCATCTGCGTTACCAAGCCCATATTCCAGCCCTTCTCCCCCCATAAGGCCATCTGCCGGAACCCGGAACATAAATAAGATATTAACACGCTCAATCCATAGGACGCCACCGCGCAGTCCGTTGCTGAAAAATGAAACCTTCCCCTTCCTTCTCCTCCTCTTTGTCCGCTTTCTTTTCCATATGCTTCCTTTATGCGGAAAAAAACACAGCATAAAGCGAGAGGAATGATCAGCCCAAACCCCCCGGCTGTCATCATTTTATAAAAGTTAAACTTCTCCTTCCCCACATCTGCATACCCATTCCTTAAATAAAATGGATACAGGCAAAAAACAATAAACAAATATGCCGTCAAAAGCAGCGATACCGCCTCCTCACAAAATTCCCGAAAGGAAAACCCTGCTTCCTCTTCTTCCGGCATATCACCTTCACTTTCGGAAATATCAGAATCCACCTCATATTCCACTTCTCTCTGCTCCTTTGCCATCTTTGTAAACTCCTTTTTTTTCCTTCATAAAAAGATATATTTCATAGATCGTAATCAATGCCAGCGGCCCTTTTAAAATGCCAAATACTCCAAACAGCCTGACGCCGGCGTAAACAGAAAATAAAATCACTACCGGGAATATGCCCATCCTTTCCCCAATCAGCTTTGGTTCCATAAACTCCCTGGTTATAGCGCATATTACATATAGGATAACACATATCGCTGCTTTTGTATAATATCCGTTTAAAATCTGCCAAAACGCCAAAGGCATCAGGACCAGCCCCGTCCCAATAAAAGGCAGCATATCCATTACGCCGGTAAACAGCCCAATGGCAATCCCCCCCTCAAAGCCTCCCAGAAATAAAGCCGATGCGCATAAAAGGCTGATTACAAACAATATAATCAACTGCGCCCTGATAAAAGTCCCGATATGATGGAATATTTTCTTCCCGATCTTCATGGCGCACTTCATCTCTTCCCTGGCATATAGCTTTTCCATAATCTGATTATAATCCTTTGCCAATAACACGGCTGCAATTATCATAATAGCAAGAAAACTGACGATCCCCACAATGTTTTTTACATATCCTACCGACTCGTTCATAATCTTTGGCACAACCTGCACCTGGAAATTCTCAATAAAGATATTGACCCGTTCCATAATAAACCGCTCAATCCCCGCTCCATCCATCCCGAATTTCTTCTCGATTCCGTCGCAGCAATTTCCTACAAAAACACAGAACTTTTCCTCAAATAAATCAATCCGGCCAAATAAATCCCCTAATTTTTGTATCATAAATACAACAATGCACCAAATCCCTATTCCCGCAGTCACACAGATCAGCAGCAGGATCCCTGCCGCCAGGATCCCTTTTTTTATATGATATTTATCTTGAACCTTTTCCAACAAAGGATGAAGGATGGCGACAAAAGCAAAAGCAAAAAGAAAAGGGGCTGCCAACGGACTTAGATACTTAAATCCTATGTACACCCCTATAACTACCATACAAAACACCGCATATTCCCTTATTTTTGCCGCTCTTCTTTTCTCCATATTCTCTCACGCCCTTATACATTTTCCAATTCCCGCTCCGCGAATCCCGGATTTAGGATTAGTATAAGTCGTTTCAAAGAAATTATTGCTCAAACATCCCTATTTTCCTTAGGAATTAACTGGAAAAAAGGCGCAAAAGCCTCCCCTGAAGGAGATATCTGGAATTCCATCCCTTTTCCTGTAACAGGATGGATGAATTCCATCCCATATGCGCATAACCCTATATTTTTTATATAGTTCCTGCTGCTATAATCCCTTGACTTTTCGCTCCCGTATTTCGCATCGCCCAATATAGGCATACCTGCATGAGCCAATTGCACCCGTATCTGGTGATGCCTCCCCGTTCTCAGCTCCACCCTCACAAGCGCCGTCCTTTCCTCCCCTTCCCTCCCTGCCGTTCCTGTCATATTTATGATTTTATAGGAAAGCTCCGCCCGTTTTGCATCCTTTTTATCCGCTCTTTCCACCCGGGAAATATTATCCTTCCCGTTCCTGCATAGATAATCCACCAGCACACATTCTTCTCCCACCGACACAGACTTCTCCACCGCAACCACGGCATAATAAAACTTATTCATCATCCGCTCCCTGCTTTGTCTGCTTAACGATGAAGCGGCATTTTTTGTCTTTGCAAAAACAAGTATTCCTTCCACAGGCTGATCCAGGCGATGGATCACTGCGATATAAGGGGCTTTCAGATAATTTTTCAAAGCCGTCTCCATATCCGCTTCCCCCAGCCGGGCAGTCTGCACCGCCATACCCGCCCTTTTACGGCATACGATCATATCTTTATCTTCGTATAAAATATCCTCATTTATGAATTCCATTGATCCTCCATCCTTTTAGCCGACAGGCCGATCCCTATATCCTCCCCTAAGGCCTATGCCCGGCGAAGTTTTTCATCAATATATCTGTTCAAATGCTCCTCGGAATCTATCCCATATTTCCCGGCTACCTCTTTAAAGTATTCTTTTATATCCTCTTTCGGGATTACAACATGGGAAGGCTCTTTATCCCCGCATCCTCTTCTGGCGTCAAGCCATGGCTTTTCACTATGTGTAATGATTTCCAGTGCTTTCCCGCTATATCCTCCAAAACTTTTAACCACCAGATCGACCACCTTTTTCCCATCATTCGGTAATTCTTGTTTTTTTCGGGTAAATAAAACAAATCTGTCGTCATCAATCGGGTTATATTTAAAATCCCTGAACAGGGCATATACCTTTTCATACACGGGGCCATGCTGCCATGCATAACAATCTTCCGGAAAAAATGCGGCGTCAAAAAGCGCCATATGGATCCCCTGTATAAAATAAAGCAGCTTCTGCAAAGCTAACGGCGTCACTTCCTGCATCTGTTCAAATAGATAAGCGATGACGGCCCGCATCTTATCGGAAATCCTGAATAAATCCTCCAATTCATCCGCAGCCTTTACCGCCTTTTTATATGCCGTTTCTCCCATTTTACATTTATTCTTGTTCAGCAATCCTTTCATATATTCCGGGCTGCATAAAGCTCTTTTCATAATATCCGAATAATCTTTCGATGGCATCTGCCCATCCAGGTACCTGGCCACTGTCACCTCCCCAAAGCCTAAAGCCAATGATAAAGGCGCCTTTCCTATATGATAGATATCCAGCAGCCTTTTTATATCCTCCATGGATATAATCCCTTCCAACGCACGGTATTGTTCGTCCCGCTCTTTCATGTTAATATCCAGCAACCCTGGTATATCCATTTCCTGCCCGCATTCTTTGCATATTGCCGTTGTATAAACAAACTTATATTCTTTTTCCCTGATTGTCTCTTTACTAACAGCCTTCATCAATTCATATTCCGTACGCCTCCTGCACTCCGTACAAAAGTCCGGCTTTTTCCCATTTGCCATCATGATTCCTCCTATTAGGCATTTTTCCTCCTCTGGCTTATAATCAAAAGGCATAAGTCAGAGGATGTTCCTGCCTGTGAAACGAAACTACTATAACAAACCGATCCTCCAGTTGATTAAACTTGATATACAACGGAACCGTTTCCTCTTCCGTCCCGAACCTCTGCAATAACCTGGCATCCTTTCCGAAAATATACAACGACTCATGTTCATATCCGGAATGCTTGTTTTGCACCGTCTCACAAAAATCACCGGCCGTAAGACCTAATAAAATGTCTTTGCTTTTCGCCTCATCAATCACATAATCCTTATATAAATCCAGGTTCGCCTGCCTCCTTCTGTTTCTTTCTATTCTATATCGATCCGTTTCTACTGCTGCTTTGACTTCTGCAACATATTTTTTTATCTCTTCATAGCTCTTATGCAATCAATTTCTCCTCTTTTGCATATGATGGGTTTTTCAATTTTGCTACCGTCAGTATATGCAAATGTCTTATCCACGTCAACAATATACTATTAAAACTCCCCTGCCGCCTTACTTATTTCCTGAAAATAAGGCAACAGGGGAACTCCTTCCAACCTTTTTCTATTTCTTTCATTATGCCTCGGCCTTTTACACCTTAAACCGGTATCCCACCCCCCATATTGTTTCAATATACTGGGGCTTGGCCGTATCGAATTCTATCTTCTCCCGTATCTTCTTAATATGGACGGTTACTGTAGCAATATCCCCGATAGAATCCATATCCCATATTTCCCTGAACAATTCTTCCTTCGTAAATACATGATTAGGATTTTCCGCAAGGAAGGTCAGCAAATCGAACTCCTTTGTGGTAAATGTCTTCTCTTCCCCGTCCACGTAAACCCTTCGCGCCGTCTTATCAATACGGATTCCCCGGATTTCCACAATATCGTTAGTTTTCTGCGTGGAACCCACCAGCCTGTCATATCTCGCCATATGCGCCTTTACCCTGGCAACCAGTTCGCTGGGGCTGAAAGGTTTTGTCATATAGTCGTCAGCCCCTAAACCCAACCCCCGTATCTTATCTATATCATCCTTCTTTGCGGAAACCATAAGAATAGGAATATTTTTTTCCTCACGTATTTTCTTACATACTTCAAAGCCGTCCATCTCCGGCAGCATCAAATCTAAAATAACCAGGTCAAAATTCTCTTTTAAAGCTTTTTCCAGGCCTTTGCTGCCCGTATGTTCGATCTCCACTTCAAAATCGCTCAATTCCAGATAATCTTTTTCCAAATCCGCAATTGCCTCTTCATCCTCTATTATTAATATCCTGCTCATCCTTTACACCCTTTCTTCCTCTTTTTCCCCTATCTCTTTTCATCCCCTCTATTCCGCCACTTCACGGTATTTTCTGAAAACAAAATGGAGACACGTCCCCTCCCCTTCTTTACTGGTAGCCCATATATATCCTCCATGGTCTTCCACAATTTTCTTTACAATGGACAGCCCGATCCCACTCCCTCCTTTTGATGAATTACGGGATGCATCCGTACGGTAAAAACGTTCAAATATATTCGGCAAATCCTTGGCGGCAATCCCTCTTCCGTTATCTTCTATCTCCACCCGGATAGAATCCACTTCATCCAAAATCCGGATATCAATAATCCCTTTTTCCTTTTCCAGATACTTGACGCTGTTCCCTATAATATTATTGATCACTCTCTTAAGCTGCTCCGGGTCCGCAATGATCATCGTATCCTGCGAAACAAGATTGGAGTAATTTAATTCGATATTCTTTGATTCCAGATCCAAGCCTACTTCTTCCATACAATCCCCAAAATAATCCGCAACATTGAGACGGTGGAAATGATAGGGGATCCTGTTAGAATCTATACCGGAATAAATAGTCAGTTCATTGATCAGCCGGTCCATATCGTTTGCTTTATTGTAAATTGTCTTAATGTATTTATCAACTTTCTCAGGGGTATTTGCTACGCCGTCCATAATACCCTCTACATACCCTTTGATCGCAGTAATAGGAGTCTTCAGATCATGGGAGATGTTGCTGATCAATTCACGGTTCTGTTTCTCATGCTCAAACTTCTCATCCGTAGATTCTTTTAACCGGAGGCGCATCTCTTCATAATTTTTATATAGTTCCCCGATTTCCCCTTTGCTGTCGGTATTCAGCATATATTCCAGATTGCCGTCGGCAATATTTTTCATCGCCGTATTCAGCTCATTCACCGGGAGGAAGACTCCCCTCTGGATCCACTGCGTCAGCATAAGGCTTGTAAAAATCAGTATTACAATAATTGCAATAAACATATCTATCAGCAATTGCTTGGAAATAAGGGAATTGATCCTGGTTATAATGAAAAAACTGCCTTCTTCCCCATCCGAAAACCTAAAGTCAAGTTGTTTTACAAGTTTTGACATGCTGTTATAGTAATAACCGGCATCTTCTCCTGCATTCGCATACCCATATCCTGGCAAGAGGCCAAAGATTTTTCCGGCTGCGGCCTCATTGCCTGTATAATAAATATCATTTCCTTTTCTTACAATAATATAGGAAGCCTTATCTTCGATTTTCCGATTCAAACCGGATAAATATTCCCGGTCTTCCATTTTTGTCTCATCGAAAATAATCTGCTCCTCTACCTCCTCGAAAACCTCTTCCGAAATCCTCTCAAAAGTCTGCGCCGGTTCCGACATCATGGTATAATCCATATTTACCAGGCCGAATTCCCTCTGCGCATTCATCAGATACCCGCCAATACTCATAAACGCCACCATAGTGAGCAGCAGCGGCAAGAGTACAATTGTAAGAAAAGTAACCAATAACCTGGTTTTAAATTTCATTGGTTTTTCCTCCCTCTGATCGGAGCCAAACCGGCATGGATATAACATCCATCGCTATTATCGCCATCCGCCGTTCGTCGGACATGCAAGCATACTCTCCTCACTAATGCTCATTATATCATATCTTCCGGCGGGAGATTATAAAAAGAACAAAAGAAACTTATTAAAACTTTGTAAAATGCTATTGACATCATGTATATTTTTGCTATAATTAGAAAACAATAATGATTACTAATTTTACTAGGAGGGTTATTATGGCTCTGAAGTACAGTCGGCAGCGGGAAGTAATAAAGACTTTTCTCTGTACAAGAAAAGACCACCCTACGGCTGATATTGTATATATGAACGTCAGGCAGCAATACCCGAATATCAGCTTGGGAACAGTGTACCGTAACCTTACCCTGCTTTCTGAAATGGGTGAAATCACACGGTTGCGCGTAGGTGATGGCGTAGATCATTTTGATGCCGATACTTCCCCGCACAATCATTTTGTTTGTTCGGAATGTGGTAACGTCATCGATTTGAAAATGGAAAATATTGATTATATTAAGGAAGCTGCCGAAAAAAATTTCAGCGGACGCATTGACGGTTATTCCGCTTATTTTTACGGCCTGTGTGGGAACTGCTGCGGGAAACTGCAGTCATCATAAAATTTAATGAAAGAAAAGGAGAATTCAATTATGAAATTTGTATGTCAAGTATGCGGATATGTACACGAAGGAGACTCTGCACCGGAAAGATGCCCTCAGTGCAATGCACCGGCTGAAAAATTCACGCAGCAGGCAGAAGGCAAGACATGGGCGGCAGAACATGTGGTAGGAGTTGCACAGGGTTCCAGCGAAGATATTATGGCAGATTTAAGAGCTAATTTTACAGGCGAATGCACAGAAGTAGGTATGTACCTTGCAATGGCGAGAGTGGCTCATAGGGAAGGCTATCCTGAAATCGGCCTTTACTGGGAAAAAGCTGCCTGGGAAGAAGCAGAACATGCTGCAAAATTTGCAGAATTATTAGGCGAAGTTGTAACTGACTCTACAAAGAAAAACCTTGAAATGAGAGTAGAAGCAGAAAACGGGGCTACCGCTGGCAAATTCGACCTTGCAAAACGTGCAAAGGCTGCTAACCTCGACGCAATCCACGATACAGTCCATGAGATGGCAAGAGACGAGGCTAGACACGGCAAGGCATTTGAAGGCCTCCTTAAGAGATATTTTGGCTAAGGGCTTACATCAATCAATATAACAAAAGATAATGTCTGATAAGAAAGGAGATTTCAACAATGAAAAAGTATTTTTGCAATCCTTGCGGCTACACTTATGATCCTGAAAAAGGCGATCCTGAACATGGCATCGCTCCCGGCACTGCTTTTGAAGACCTTCCGGCTGATTGGGTATGCCCTGTCTGCGGAATCGACAAGAGCATGTTCCAGCCGTGCATTGATAATTACAACTAAAAATCCGGACATGTAAAGCCCGGCCCACATTTTATTATTTTAAAGGAACTGTTGCAGCAGCTGATAAATCAGCTAAAACAACAGTTCCTTTTTTTACTATAAACAACGTAATCTTTTTATACTTCTATTTTACTGCGCATCCGCAATCCCCTGGACTGTTTTCAGCTCTTCCGCCGGGTCTGCGCCAGCCGCCACATTCTGCATAGCAACCTGGATTGCTTTTTCGATTTCACTATTCATAAGCTTCCTGCTCCCGGCCGCATTCTTTACATACTCATTGACTTCATCGATGGACTGCTGCTGCAATTCACCGTCTACTTCGCCGGTATATGCAATATTATTGGATACCGGGGAACCTTGAAGCTGGTTTACCCAGAACTGCTGTCCTTCCCCATTGGAAAGATATTCAATAAACCTCATAGCCGCTTCTTTTTTCTCACAATCCTTATTCATGCAGATCATAACGTCAACTCCCGATGTCGCAAGCATTTCCCCGCTATCCGACATAGACGGGAACGGAGCCATACCAATCACATCTCCCTGATTTCCAATTTCGGTACCCTGGATTTCAGAGTTTGTCGGAGATGCAGGCCCTAAATGCCAGGAACCTGTCAGGAAAAATAAAGCCTTTCTCGCAAAGAAATATTGATCGCGTGCATCAGGATAAGTAGCTACCCCAAGAGCGCCTTCCTCAAAAATACCTTCTGTAAAAAGATCCTGCCATGCCTGCATGGTCTGCACAAAACATTCGTCCGTCCATTGACGTTCCCCTCTTTCCGCTTCGTATACGGCGCCATTTTCAAATTCATTAGAAGTCTGTACGAACCAGTCCGAATTCACCCAATCATCCGCAGCGCCTGCTACAATACATACATAACCATTATCTTTTGCTTTTTTTGCCGCATCCTGCAACTCTGCATATGTAACCGGGACTTTCTCAATACCGCACTCATCCATTAAAGTCTTATTATACATTAATGTAGTCATACCGGCAATCAACAACGGCATCCCCGCCAATGTCCCGTTTTCTGTTGTACATTGCGCCACTGCATTCGCATTAATCTCATTTTCCCATCCCGGCCAGAATTCATTTGCCGTTTCCTTCATATCAACTGAAAATTTTGCATATTGCTCCATCATGGATCCGGTTGTCATACCAAACAGGTCCGGGCCGGTTCCCGATGCCATTGCCACTTGCAGCTTTTCAAAAAAATCCGACTGCTCCGTACGGGTATAATCAATTTTTATATCCGGGTTCGCGGCTTCAAAATCCGCAATCATTTTTTCCGATTGCTCGGTAGTCGGCAGCCATGACCAAAATGTCAACGTCGTCACTTCGCCTTCCGCTGCTGCACTTTCCTCTGCTGCCGGAGATGCTTCTTCCGCCGGGGAATCCTTTGCTGCCGGTTCCTCTGCCGGTGCGGCATTCTCCTGCGCCGTTCCGCTTCCGCAGGCAGCCAATGAAAGAGTCATTGCCGCTGCCAAAAGTAAAGCAATTAATTTTTTCATTCTTTTCATACTCTTATCCTCCTGCTTTTATTTACAATATAAGGATATATTGTTTTCTTATTCTTTTACGCTCTATTTTTTTGTGTTTTTGTTTCATTTTTTGTAATTTGATAATCAAGAATCTTTAAACCGCCTAACTCTAACCGATAAGAGGCATCTTTCCCGGCAAACATCCATTCCTCTGTCCTTTGTCCATCCACCATAAACCATTCTTTATCCCCTCTCACAAAATGATACAAAGAAAACGGCTCCAGCTTATTTTCCTTCAAGGAAAATCCTCTTTCCCCTCTGTAAAATACCACATGGTTTACTTCCGATTGGATTGCCAATGTAAAGACTTCCGTGTAATTCCCGGTCTCCTTATTATTTTGGAGCGTCAGCTTCCGTCTGTCCGAGTATAATCCTGACAGATCCACCCTGGCCGGCCCCTCTATGTTAAATACTTCCCCCAAATACCCCAGCTTTTCCCTTTCCAGCATAACAGTCCTGGTCAGGGAAAAGCTATGCATGACAAGCTTCGTAAAATATGGCTTTATCCCGATATTCCCATTGCCAACGTAAAGGCTATGTTCAAAAGAGAATCCCATCCCGTCTAAACTTACGCAATAGGATTCAAAACTTTTTTCAATACGGATAAGATGAGGCACCGTATAATCATAATCCCCGCCTATAGGCTCTTTCTTTAAGCAGCTTTTAACCCCGTTCCTGCATCTAAGGACCCGCACCGTCCTATCCCCGCTGGAAATACAGATTTCAAGATAGTTGCATGGATCCACATAATCCGGATAAATGCCGTACTTTAGCCCGGAATGGGATTTTTGACCCGATATCCAGAACTCTGCCAAATAATATTGGCTGCCTTCCGCGATCATAGACAGATCCTCTATCGCTTCATCGTATAATTGGATTTCCGGCATCTGAGGGCTTTCCTGTCCTGCGGCGGACGGGCCTTTGCATACGATTTCCTCCGCATTAAAATACAGCGGGTCGATATACATTTCCCTTTGCTCTATCCCAGGACGCAATTCCTCCTTTGCACTCCTGCCATGATATATGATCCATTCATCCACCATATTAGGCGCTTTTGCAACCGTATTATGCCCCGTACCTTCCACGTCCTCATTTTTCTTTAAAAGTGGATGCCAAATATAATCCGCCGGGTATTTCCTCCATTCCATCTCCATCAGGTTCTCCCTGCATTCAGCTACTGCAGTCCCCACAAAATAATCCACATTTATATATGCATTAGCCGAATAAAAAAGCCAAAAATATTTCCCCCTGACAATCGGCGCGGCCCCTTCGATCGTATACCAGTCCCTTCCATCCCCTTCCCGGTTTTCCGCATAGATCTCCTGGCTCATGCCGGGCAGTATTACAGCCTTTGGATTCCCGGAGAACTCCTCCGGCGAAAGCATTTCGTCCACTACGATACAGGTTCCTGCTATTTTTTCCTCTGTACCCACCCAGTTATTTACGGAATAGAACATATAAAGCCTGTTATTCCACACCACCGGATGGGAATCAATAGAGAATTCATCAAAAAACGTCTTCTTCCAGATAAATTCCCCTTCCGGCCTTTCTGAGACTGCCAGCTTTAAATGTTCCTGATGGTTGTCATCGTCATCCGCTTTTATATTGGAGTAATACATATAGAATATACCGTTCCGATACAGCACCGACGGCGCCCAATAATCTTTATATCCTTCCTCACGGATAGCGTATCCTTTCCGTTCCCAATTCACCAAATCTTTTGAAACGCTGACCTTTACCCCATGCTCATCCGTAGCATAACAATAATATTTCCCGCACCATCTTAGGACAAACGGATCCGGATTGGTATGCCTTTTCCCGTCCAAAAATTTTACCGGGTTACAAAATGTTTTATTTTCCATAATCATTACCCTTTCACAGCCCCTGCCACGGCTCCTGCCACAAGATACTTCTGGCTAAACAAATATACGAGGATAGAAGGAAAGGTAAGCAGCATCATAACCGCATATATCCTTGCCACATCTACCGGGCTTTGATAAGTGCTGGACATAAAATATTGTGCAGCCAATGTTACCGGGTAATTCTCCTCGCTCCGGATTACCAAAAGCGGTATCAGATAATCATTCCATGAATAAATAAATGTTAATACAAGCACATTGGCAATCATCGGAATGCTCAACGGCAACATAAATTCATACCAGATACGGAAACTGGACGCTCCATCAATCCTTGTACTTTCCAACAGTTCGTTAGGAATCGTATCAAAATAATTTTTTAACATCAGCAGCATCATAGGGGCGTTAAAAGCGATCAACGGTATAATCACTCCGAACTTGGAGTCTAAAAGCCCCAGATTCTTGATGGTCACAAACAATGGGGTCGTTACCGCCGCTACCGGGACTGCCAGACAGGCTAAAATGGCTCCGTAAATAATCTTGCTTCCGGCAAATTTCATTTTGGAAAAAGCAAAAGCCGCCAATGCTGTGATTACCGTAACCGAAGCCGCCGATATTGCAGCAATGAACACACTGTTGAACACCACTTTGAAATAATTGATCTTTTCATAACTTAAAACATATGCATAATTCCCAAATCCATCGATTGTAAATGATTTGACAAAAGCCACGATCAAAGGCAATATCCATATCAAGGCAAACAGTACAAGCACTGCATATGTAGGAACCACGGATTTCATCTTTTTTTTCATCCCTTAATCCTCCTTGCCCAGTTTTATCTGCAGAAACGACATAATCATCGCGATAATCAGAATCGCCACCCCAATGGACGCCGCGCCGCCTGCATTAAAGTCATTAAACGCTTTTTCATATAAATAAGTATTCATTACCGTTGTTGTCCGCCCAGGGCCTCCTGCAGTCAGCAACTTAACCAGATCAAAAGTTTTCAGCGAACCTACAATGCCGAGAATTAACAGCACATTCGTCGTGCCTTTCAACATAGGGAAGGTTACAAGCCATGTGGTTTTGATAAATCCCGCCCCATCGATCTTTGCCGCTTCATACACGTCATCGGGCAGGCTCATCAGCCCGGCGTAATAAGTGATCATGGAGAACCCCATCCATTGGAAAATATTGACTACAATTACCGAAAACAAGGCTATTTTGGGATCCCCCAGCCAGCTTTTCGCCAGCCCGTCCAGATGGATCGCCCTTAAAGACTGGTTTAATATCCCGTTGGTAGGATCCATAATAATCTTGAAAATTGCCGTAATAATAGAAGTCGCCATCGCAATCGGCATAAAATAAATTACTTTAAACATATTGGAACCCGGCAGCTTCTTTTTCAACAATACCGCAAGCATAAAACCTAAAAAAGCCTGCACAAATACCGTACCGAAAAAGAAAATAATATTGTTTGTCACCGATTTCCAAAATACCGGATCCGCCAGCATTTTCCTGTAATTTTTCAGCCCTATGAACTGAAAAACATCCGACATCCCATCCCAATCCGTAAAGCTGACCACTACTGTCCGTATAATGCAATAATACACCAGAACAAACGAAAAAATCATTAATGGCGCAATATACAGGTATGCCGTCCAATTATTCTTTTTACCTAATTTAATCATCGCAGCCTCCTTATCCTTTATTTTTGCAAATTCTATCTTTTTTCTAAAAATATTATAAAAAGAAACCGCCGCAAAAAAGATAATAATAATTTAGGAAATACTCTATTTTTTTGCCAGATACTCCCTTGGAGTAATCCCTTCAATCTCTTTAAATACTTTAAAAAAATAGTTATAATTTCGGAAACCAGACAATTCCACAATCTGCTTCATAGAGATGTTCTCCCGGATCAGCAGGCTTTTGGCTTTGTTTACCCTTTTCCTATTCAAAAATTCCACAAACCGCATCCCCGTCTCCCTTTTAAATTCACGGCTTAAATGCGTATAACTTGTTTCCGTAACTTCCGCACATTTTTCCAGGGAAATATCTTTTGTATAATTTTGATTAATATATTCGATCACTCTGGCAATGACCGGCGAGTATTCCTCCTTCCGCAATTGATAGGATTTCCTGATTATCATATTCATCAGTTCCAGGATTTCATCGCGGAATTGCTCATATTCCTCATATTCCTTAAATCGCGTTACCATCTGGTTTTTTTCCTGTTCTTCTATCAGCCCTTCCCCCTTGAGCAGGCTGACTATCTTTTTACTGCTCCTTACAACAATCTCCCTTTCCGTCCTTTCTTTTTCCATCCAATCCAGAACTGACTGCAGCGGCTCCATACATCCTGCAATATTATTCTTTATTTCAAATTCAAACTGCGCCCATAAATTATCGGGAACTTCCCGGCTGCTATATTGCAGTTTCTTCGCCGTCACGGAGGATATCATCCTATTCCCGCCCAGATATAATTTATCCTCCAAAAGCCCATCCAATATTGTGGCCGACTGGATTGCCTGCCCTAATTCCTGCTGCACTTCCCCCGTTATGATCGATACCGTAATATCCAGCATACGGATAATCTGCTGTTGCAGCCTGCGTACCAGATTGCTTAAAGTGTTTATCATAAATAGATTGCTTCGTTCTTCGGAAAAAGAAATCAGGATCAATAAGTGCGTCTTCTTTGTTATATATACCAAATATTGGTACTTTTCCCCTAACATCTGGTTCAGCATATCTATAATCGCCCTGCTCACATCCCGTTTATATTCCGCCGGGTTTACCCCATCCATAAACTTATAGTCCGGACTTACCGCAACCGGCATAAGATTGCTGCATTGGAAATCAATCTCCTCCCTTTCCACCAGATCCTTAATCCGTTCTTCGGAAAACCCTTCCTCTCCCGAAATACAAAACCCTTTCTTATGATAAACCGGGTTCCCCGCAGGAATAATCCTGTATTTTTCCCTGACTTGATCCAGTACCTTTATAAGCTGCTTCTCCGTCAACTCATGCTTCAGCAGATAGTTTGCCGCGCCATTCACCAGGCTCCCTCTCACATAATTAAAATCATCAAAACCGCTGATAGCTACAATGGGCAAATATTCATATATGATATGTACATGACGCATGAGTTCTACTCCGTCCATATCCGGCATCTGGATATCGCAAAGGAGGATATCCACGCTGTTTTTCCTCAACCATTCCAATGCAGGCTTTCCATTTGGAAAATCCGCAGCTACTTCATAAACTTGATTGCCTTCCAGGTATTTCTTTATTGTATTGCGGCTTGTCAGTTCATCATCCACTATAGCTATCTTGATCAGTCCCATACTTATCCTCCTCAATAACAGGCAATATAAATATACATTTTGTATATTTTCCCATTTCACTTTCATAATGCAGCCCATAATCTTTTCCAAAAAACAACTGTATTCTTTCGTTTACATTTGATATGCCTACTCCATTAAACGATTTCCCGCTCTGCGTTTTATCCGTCATAATATTGCCGATCTGCTCTACAGACATCCCTTCCCCATTATCTTCTATACTCACCGTTAAACGCCCGTCTGCTTTATAAGCCGAAAGCTTTATAATCCCTTCTCTTGACAAATCCATAGGCATCCCGTGATATATGGAATTTTCCACAATAGGCTGTAGGATGAATCGGGGGATATAAAGCAGAAGAGCATCCTCATCCACGCTTTTTTCTATCCTGAAGTCATAGCTTCCCATATACTCCATAATGGTCAGATAATAATCCAGATATTCCAGTTCGTCCGCCAGCCGGATGAGGTCTTTCTCCTGATGCATAACATTTTGAAGCATAAAATTCAGCGAATTTACCAACGGGACAAGATTATCCGCATGCTGTATTTTTGCCATCCAGACCACATTGTTTAAAACATTGGAAATAAAATGCGGATTGATCTGGGCCTGTAAAAAAGCCATTTTATTCAAATGTTTCTGCCGCTCCTCTTCCGCCACTTTCCCCATCAGCTTCCTGATGCGGACTACCATATGGTTAAAAGTATATCCCATCTGCCCGACTTCATCCCCGCTTTTCACCTGATATTGCACATTAAAATCCCCTTCGGAAACCTTCCCCATCTGTCCGCTTAGCACCGTAATCTCGGTAGTCATTTTAGAAACTACAAATACAGAATTCAAACACGCCAGAATTATAACGGCAATAATGACCATACTGGAAAGCAGCGCCGTTTTTTGTATATCGGAAATGTAAAAAGAAGAAGGGATGGCGGAATAAAATGTCCATCCTACATTTTGTGCCTCAAATGTATTATAGGCAAACCCTTTCCTTTTTTTCTGCATTTCATCTATTTCCATCTCTTTATTTGCAAAGATGATAGAACCCTGTTCGTTTACCACCTGAAAATAACTTCCTTCCGGAAGATTGGCCGCAAACATCTTATCTATTACTCCATAATCAAAATATAACATGACATAGCCGATGATCTGCCCATTATCGTCCACGATCCCCCTTACCGCAGGAACAATATAGTCGCTGGAAACCGTAGACTTCAACGCCTCCAAATGGAAAGGCTCCATCATCACCACCGATTTCTTCAGTTTTTCCTGATCCAGTTTCAACACTTCTTCATATAATCTGCTTTTATCCTGAATAATATAACTTGTAGAAAAAATACACTCCCCATTTGCCGCAACCGCAATCCCGGATATATAATATTTATAACCGTTCAAACCGCCTATATAATTCATGATCGTCCTTTTATTATCCAGATATCCCTGATTCCATTGATCGTTTACCTTTAACTCATTCGTAACCAGATATTTTACCGGTTCTATAATATTCGCCTGGTTTGTCGCTATCAAAGTCGCCATATAAGAGGTATCCGTCAATAAATATTCAAATGCATGATAGGCGTCCAGCATAGTGCTGTCCGATATATTTTCCAAATAAGTATTCAACAGCTTCCTGCTTGTGCTGTACCATATCGCCGTAATGATAATCCCGCTTAACAGCAAGGTTGTTAATACTCCAAGCAGTATTTTATTTCTTATTTTCATACTTGCGGTAACCTCCCGGGATGCATTTCCAAATTGACCCTAAAATTATTATAAACAGAAATCTGCAAATAAATAGTGTATTATTTCAGCTTTCACTACATTTTTTTGCTCTTATTTATGCAGGCCCTATGAAATAAAAACAGCCGTAGATTCGTATAAATCCCGGCTGTTTTTCCATTATACCTCGAAACTGTTTTAATCATAGAATTTCTTAACAAAACAATACTTGCTGTGAACCCTGTAAGCGACTTCTATACCGCATCTTACTGTTCCACTGTTATAAATCCAAAGGTGGCACGCCCGTTTTCCCATACTGCGGTTATTTCATATATATAACCGCCTTCCGCGCCTTCTATTACGAGCTTTCCCTCTTTCTTTGCAACCGCAGCCTTTTCCCCTTCCGGCCTTTCGTTTCCTTTTCCCGCCAAAGAAGAATCATAACGGACCGCCTCTATTTCCTGAGGTTCTTCTGTAAAGCCGAGCGTTAAGTCCGTCGGCCCGGATAAGACAACATCCGCCAGCAGATCCCCCCAGTCCAATACCGGAATACTATCCGCAACTACTGCATTGCTTAAGCCGTCTTTATCCATATAAACCCATTCATATCCGCCTCTGTTGATGAATACGGTAGTATTCGCCAGATCTGTCGTATACTCTATATGCATTGCGGGCGGTTCTGCGGGGTCAGGCTCCGTATAAATCTCATCCACAATCTCCTGATACTGATCCGCATCCGAAGGGCTTCCCTCTTTTGTCACTTCTATCCTGCTTACCCCCGGATACTGCCCCGGATAGGACTCTGCCATAACCCCATTCCCGTAAATCCTTACTATATTGCCCTTTGTTAATTGCCCAAAAGCAATTTTTTCCCCTTCTACATCCACCACTTCTAATGTCTCTTTATCTGCCGTCACTTCAAAAGCCCCTATTTCTTCGCTTACAAATATGTGTCCGCTTTCACCTAACGGCACATACATTGCCGTAACCGCATTCCCCTCATCAACCGCCTTTTTGCTTTTGACTCCATAGAAAACAGCGGCAGCGGCGCCAATAATAACGGCGCATCCTATCAACAGCCATAAATATTTCTTCCCTTTCATAATGCTCCTCCATTTCCGCACCGTTACACTTGTACCCTCCTAAACATAAACCGGGAACGGCAAAGTCCCGCTGCAATTAAAATTACTCTTTCTTCTTACTATTATAACAAATTTTCTTAACCAATATTTTAAATAATAATAAATTTTTTATATAACTATATTCCTCTTTTTCCCTTCATAAAATGCCTGAATATTCTTATAAGTTTCCTCTACCACCCTTTTCCTCGCTTCTATGCTCGCCCATGCCAGATGGGGGGTAATGATCAACTTATTGCTGTCCATGATAAGGCTCAAAGGATTGGATTCTTTCATCGGCTCCGTCCCCGTCACATCCAGCCCGGCCCCTGCAATCATATCTTCCGTCAATGCAGTATATAGCGCTTCATCATTGACTACCGGCCCTCTCGCCACATTAATTAATATGGCCGACTTTTTCATTTTCTTTAAAGCATCCAGGTCAATCAGGTTCCTTGTTTTATCGCTTAAAGGGCAGTGCAAAGATAAGAAATCAGATCTTTCCAACAAAGACTGCAGATCCACTCGTTCATACTCTGTACATGTACTGCTGCCGGAAGCGGAATAAAAGATCACTTTGCACCCAAAGGCCTCCGCTATCTTCGCCACCCTCCTTCCGATATTGCCCATACCTACAATCCCCCACACTTTCCCATCCAGTTCCGTAAACGGGATATCAAAATTGGAAAACCTGGATTGCGCCATATATTTCCCTGACTTCACATAATTATCATAATGGTTCAGTTTCTCCAGAATATAGAAACATAACGCAAATGTGTGCTGCGCCACAGCCGCAGTAGAATAATCCACCACATTTACCACCCGGACTCCTCTCTTTTTGCAGTATTCCAAATCCACATTATCATACCCTGTAGCAAATTCGCACACCAGCTTTACCGAAACCGCATCCTTCATCGTCTCTTCATCTAACCGTGCCTTATTTGCGATCACAATATCGGCATCCTTTATCCTGTCCTTTATCTCTTCTTCAACGGTATTATGATAAATCGTCAATTCCCCCAGTTCACTGAGGCAATCCACGGAAATATCTTCCCCCACACTATCTCTTTCCAAAACCACTATTTTCAATATAACTACCTGCCTTTCCTTTCGATCCTCCTCATAATCTCTTTTTTCTAAAACAAAACCGCCAGGTTCAAACACTCTGAACCCAGCGGCCCTCCCGTAGGAACGTACTACCCTCTAAATAGCAATATCCATGTTTTCCCCATAAATGCAAAACTCAATCTTCTCAAGGATTTCTTCTGCCACCTCACTGTTGTCCGTATGAAGCCTTAATTCTAACACCCGATGCAATCCAAAACCTAAAATTCCAAGTATAGATTTCCCGTCTATCATCTGCCTTCCACTCTGTAAATCAATATTAAACGGGTAATTCTCGACTGCCATTACAAATCTCTGGCAATCTTCCATCGACTGAAACATAACTCTGATTGGTTCCACTTTCCCTTCTCTCCTTTCTGAAAACATTTCCCCCTTTCATGCGTTCCTACATCCCCGATTAATTATTTGACCTATTCTACCATAAAAATAATTTTAAAAATACATCTTTCCTATAAAGTTCACGAAATTTTCATGAATTTATTTCCATATGGCTGTTTTACTGATTACAAGATACACCGGCCTCCCAATCAACAGCATAAGGACAAAATTACTTACGCCATGCCATATATCCCAGGGCAACCCGCTTATCCAATAGGAAAAAGCATATGCCGGGCTTACCGGTAAATAAGCAAGCGAAAAAAGAAGACCGAATAAAAAACCAAAACCACCGGATACAACAGCCCATAACACAAACTCTTGCTTACCGGACCCCTCCGCAGCAAGTAGTTTTTTTATAAGCATGGTTACCAGGACCAACAGGGGCCAGACATACAGATAGGAAATCCACCATATCCCAAATCCCCATTGGACTAATTCAAACATATTGAATACTGTTACAATCAACAAAGCCTCCTGACCAAAAACAAGAGTATATATAATCGTAAAAAAAGAGATCAGCTCCACATTAGGAAGAAATTCTAAAATTACCTTAGCTATATAAAGGATAGCGCTTAAAAGCGCTATCCTCGTCATCTTCCGAACCGGCATATCTTACCATCCTTATATTTTATCTATAGCCTTTTGAGCAGTTCTTCCCTCTGCTCCTCATACCCGGGTTTGCCAAGAAGGGCAAACATATTCTTCTTATAACTTTCCACGCCCGGCTGGTTAAAAGGATTTACCCCAAGTAAATATCCGCTGACGCCGCATGCAAACTCAAAGAAATAGAACAATTCACCCAAATAAAACTCATTTACTTCCGGTACATGGACCATGAAATTCGGGACATTTCCATCGGTATGCGCCAAAATCGTACCATTCATAGCGCTCTTATTTACAAAATCAACTGTTTTCCCCGCCAGATAATTCAACCCGTCAAGATCAACCGGCTCTGTACCAAGAATAATTTCTTCCCGGCTTTCCTCAATATCGATCACCGTTTCAAATAATGTCCTCGCACCGTCCTGAATAAACTGCCCCATAGAATGTAAATCGGTAGTCAAATCTACACTGGCCGGGAAAATACCCTTCTGGTCTTTCCCTTCGCTTTCTCCATACAACTGTTTCCACCATTCCGATACATAATGCACGCTTGGCTCATAATTTGCGAGGATTTCTATGGACTTTCCTTTTCTAAGCAAAATATTCCTCAATGCGGCGTACTGCAAAGCATCGTTTTCTTCAAAGGAAGCTTCCAATGCACGCTTTCTTCCACTTGCCGCACCTTCCATCAATTGATCAATATCCGCGCCGCTGACTGCGATTGGCAGCAAACCTACCGCTGTCAATACGGAAAATCTTCCGCCTACATCATCCGGCACAACAAATGATTCATAACCTTCCTCTGTCGCTAAATTTTTAAGGGAACCTCTCGCCTTATCCGTTGTGGCGTAAATCCTCTTTGCCGCTTCCTCTTTGCCGTATTTCTTTTCCATCATCTCTTTAAATACACGGAAAGCAATCGCCGGCTCCGTAGTCGTACCGGATTTGCTTATCATATTAATGGAAAAATCCCTTTCCCCGATCACATCCATAAGATGTTTGATATATGTCGAACTAATAGAATTCCCTACGAAATAAATCTCAGGCGTTTTTCTTATGGACTTGTCCACTACATTATAAAAGCTATGCCTTAAGAACTCAATAGCCGCTCTTGCCCCAAGATAAGAACCACCGATACCGATCACAAGAAGCACTTCGGAATCACCCTGGATCTTCGTCGCTGCTTTTTTAATCCTTGCAAATTCTTCTTTGTCGTAATCCACCGGCAAATCAATCCATCCTAAAAAATCATTGCCAGCCCCCGATTTTGAAACCAGTACCTCTTTTGCATCCAAGGCAAGCTTTTTCATAAACTCTACCTCATGCCCGCTGATAAATGGTGAAGCCTTAGAATAATCAAACGTTACTTTACTGCTCATCTGCCTCGCTCCTTTGCCCTCCCGGCCTTCTCCATGCCGTTTTCCGGTCATCCGTCAAACCGCATTGCCAGGTTAATATAATATAAAAAATTTATAAAAGTATATGGATTAACCATTTCCAGTGTAACAAAGATATATCCCTTTTTCAAGAAAAATTTCCCATACCGGCCCATCCTTCAAACGAAAAACTCCCTTAACAGTTCTTCCAGCTCCTCTGCTTCCTGATGGGAAAATACGGCCGCTTTTTCCTCCATCTCCCCCGCTTCCTTTTCTTCACCCTGTTTTTCCGTTTCCGGCATGGGGTTAAATGCCATTACCTTTGCCCCTTCCTTTTTCTCCCGTTCCGCGGAAAGCCCTATCCCTTCCCTTAAAGCCTTCTTTTTCTCTTTTTCATCCATTGCTTCCATCGCCGCTTTCTTTTTTCTTTTATGTACTTTTTTCTTTGTTGTGCTGAGTTTTTCTCCTGTAAGCCCCTCCCAATCAATATCTGACTGCCTTAGTTTATTTACCATATGATTTTCCAGATAATCTGTCAGATTAATTTTCAGACGTTCTTTTTTTCCTGTAATATCCACCAGCCCGGACACTGAAAAATATACATATAATCCAAGAAAACTGACAACATAATAAGGAAGGATTCTTCCTACTGTTTCACCTTGTGCGATTTCATAACATATCCCCGCCCCTGCAGTAACTATGGACAACAAAATAAACTGCCCCGCCAAATGATGCAGGCCCGTCATAGATATCCCCAAAAAGGATATTTTAGACATAGACTTGTCCACAAAAACAGAAACATTGGCTACTTCCCCACTCAATTGATAACAATTGATAAACTTTAATTTGCACTGCTTAAGGAATTTATTTTTAGCCGCCGCCATATTATCCGTTTCTTTTATTAATTTCCGGTATATCACGCCGATTATAATTTGGCATATTATGCTTAATGATAAAAGAACCAAAAAAACGCCGCTTAAAAGCCTATGTTCTAAAAATATGGTAAACATGCCAGTATCCATACGGTCACCTCCTGTCTTTGATTTTAATATTATAAACAAAACCCTTCTATATCTCAATATTCCAAAGGGTGTAAGGCATTTGCAAATTTCGACAGATTGAGCAATACTACTGGTAAAACAGCATTAATTCTGATATAATATTTGTGCTTCTGTCCGGATATCCAGACAAGCAGAAACGGAGGGATTATTTATGAAATATCAACCAAAAGGCGTTTGCTCCACAGCCATAGATATCGATTTGGACAATGGGATCATCCAATCCGTCTCTTTTACAGGAGGGTGCAATGGGAACTTACAGGGCATTTCCAAACTGGTGGAAGGCATGGATGCGAAAGACGCCATCCGGAGATTAAAAGGCATCCGCTGCGGGTTCAAATCCACTTCCTGTCCCGATCAATTGGCACAAGCATTGGAAAGCATGATTTAAATACCTTTTCACAAAACAAGAAAAAGGAATCTGGAGGCATTATTGATGGCAAAGAAAATTGTCCTTACGGGCGGGGGAACAGCCGGCCATGTGACCCCGAATATTGCTTTAATACCAAAACTTAGGGAATTGGGTTATGAAATATACTATATAGGGTCTTATGAAGGAATCGAAAAAAAATTGATTTCCGATTACGATATCCCCTATTATGGTATTGCAACCGGCAAATTCCGCCGGTACTTTGACCCGAAAAATTTTACGGATCCTTTCCGTGTAATGAAAGGATACGGGGAAGCCAGAAAATATCTAAAACAAATCCGACCGGATATCGTCTTTTCCAAAGGAGGTTTTGTCAGCGTCCCCGTAGTACGGGCCGCCGCTTCTTTGGAAATCCCCTGTATTATCCATGAATCGGATATGACGCCAGGGCTTGCCAACAAGCTTTGCATTCCCGTGGCAGAAAAAATCTGCTGTAATTTCCCTGAAACCGTTCCCATGCTTCCGGAAGGAAAGGCCGTCCTTACCGGCTCCCCTATCCGGGAAGAGCTTTCCAAGGGCAACAAAATAGCCGCTTACGATATGTGCAAGTTTACTTCCAACAAACCGGTCATTATGGTCATCGGCGGAAGTTTAGGCGCAGAGGCTATAAATAAAACGGTACGCGATGCACTGCCGCAGCTTTTGGAAGATTTTCAAGTAGTCCATATTTGTGGAAAAGACAAAGTGGATAACTTAATGCTCCAGATTGAAGGATATAAGCAATTTGAATATGTAAAATCGGAATTAAAGGATATCTTTGCCATGGCTGATATCGTCATATCCAGGGCAGGGGCGAATTCCATCTGCGAATTATTGGCCCTAAAAAAGCCCAATCTGCTCATTCCTCTTTCCGCCCATAGCAGCAGGGGGGATCAGATCCTGAATGCCAAATCTTTCGAGTCCCAGGGATTCAGCCTGGTTATTGACGAAGATTACCTGACGGAAGGGCTTTTAGTGGAAAAAGCCCATGAACTTTACTTTACGAGACAGACTTATATCGAAGCTATGAGTAAGAGCAATCAGTTGAATTCCATTAAAACAATCACCAATCTACTGGAGGATGCTTTACATTGAATTTAAATCTAATGCTGTCTGCTTTTATTCCCCGACGAATCGACAACCGTACTGTTATCGCCTTTTATGAGCTTCTCCGTGCAATACAAAAACCGTTTCGTTTTCAACAAAAGAAAAAGACTTCGACATGCTCGCAAAAGCATATCCAAGTCTTATTTTAACTATGTATAACGATAGGAACGATATCAGGAAAGAAATCCATACCGTACATATATCCAAGGCAGACGGCATGTACAGCGCGCATAATGTATATTGTAATGGAAAGGCCATAGGCCCTTATCCCTCTCTTAGCAGCCTGATGCAAAATATCAACGGCTCCTTCCTTTAAATCTCAATTAACTCATACTCTGCGTTCCCTATGCCGATTTTCACCGCATGTTCTATCATAGATCTCCAGTTTGTCTGAGGGGCGGAATCTATAAAATGATCATGGTGTACATGAGGCATACGGTCTAACTGGCTGTCCGCAATAATCGGCTGCTTATTAACCGCGTCCGCACAGGCTACATCCAAAGCCACCGGATCAAAAGACGCGAACATCCCTACATCAGGCACTATCGGAATATCATTTTCCGCATGGCAGTCACAATTTGGTGATACGTCAATCACAAGGCTAATATGGAAATGAGGCCGGCCCTGGATTACCGCCTTACTGTATTCGGCAATTTTCCTGTTCAAAATATCATTAGATTCATCTGCGGCCGGCTCTACCGCATCCATAGGGCAGACGCCGATACACCGTCCGCATCCCACACATTTATCATGGTCAATATCCGCTTTTTTATCCACTACCACTGCCGCTTTATGGGCGCATATCTTGGAACACCGCCCGCATCCTATACATGCTTCCTGATTTACATGAGGCTTCCCGGCGCTGTGCATTTCCATTTTACCGGCCCTGGACCCGCAGCCCATTCCAATATTTTTAAGCGCGCCCCCAAACCCGGTAGCCTCATGTCCTTTGAAATGGTTTAAAGTAATAAATACATCCGCATCCATTACCGCCCTGCCGATTTTCGCTTCTTTAACATACTCCCCGCCTTCTACCGGCACTAATGCCTCATCCGTCCCTTTCAATCCGTCTGCAATGATTACATGGCATCCCGTGGAAAAAGGGGAGAACCCATTCTCATAAGCGGCATCCATATGATCCAAAGCATTTTTCCTTCCGCCTACATATAATGTATTACAATCTGTCAAAAACGCTTTCCCGCCCAACTCTTTAATCACCCTTACTACCACCGATGCATAGTTAGGCCTAAGATACGCCAGGTTCCCGGGTTCCCCAAAATGAATTTTGATTGCAGCGTATTTTTTTTGAAAATCAATTTCCCCGATCCCTGCCGTTTTTATTAGCCGTTCCAGTTTTTGAGGAAGATTCTCATAAAACGACGTCTTCATATTTGCATAATATACTTTTGATGCTGCCATATGTACCTCCATCCCGCCCAATTGGGCAACTGTATGATTATTCCTGCCGGTTCCTGCTTTTTATATAATCAAGCACATCAAGCAGTGAATAGAATTTGCCATAAAGCATCGCTTCTATTTCCGCCGTAGGCTCTATCATATCCGGTATCATAACCGGTTTCATTCCCGCCCTGTATGCCGAACGTATCCCATTAGGGGAATCTTCGATAGCAACCGCATTCATCGGAGTTATACCCAGCTCTTCACATGCTTTCAGATAAATATCCGGCCTTGGTTTGCTATGTTCTACCATATCCCCTGTAATAACTGCCCGGAAATAACCAGCCAGGCCTGCTTCTTCCAGATGGTGCATAACGCTTTCCCTGCTCGTAGAAGACGCAAGCCCTACAATATATCCGTTTTCCGTTAAATATTCTAAAATCTCCCTTACGCCTTCCTTTAAGGGAATGCCTTCCTCCAAAAAACGGCGTTTCATAAGGGCATGTACTGTCTCGCTGAATTCTTCAAAAGGGAAATCTTCCCCATAGAGGCCATACATCAAAGCTTCCGCATCCGCATGATTCAATCCTACGCATCCTTTAAGCCCTTTGCTTAAATCGCCCAGTCCCATGGCCGTTCCTACCTCTTCCCAGCATTCATAGCTTATTCTTTCCGTATCGAACAACACGCCATCCATATCAAATACAATCGCATTTGTCATAATATCCTCATGCCTTTCCGTATAATTTAAGAGCCTAGATTATTATACCCCATGACACTTCCACAAGCAATAGTTTATCCCTATTCTACTGATTCAATATTGTCTTTTCTATTCTGTCCAATGCCCGGGAGTTTGACAGTTAAATATTAGAAAAAGTATTCGCAGGTATTGATTTAC
>CAOKPU010000041.1 GCA_948470755.1 uncultured Lachnospiraceae bacterium
AAGCAGCCTCTGCTGCGAGTGATTAGAAGTTCTTCTCACGCTAATCTCCATTCCGTCATCCTTCTTTTTATATATACTATACTTCAAATTGACAAAAAGTCAAATTTTGCAACACCCCGCAAAATCTGACTTTTCCTTGTACGATTTTTCCGTCCCTTTATCTGCTCACAATCTTATAATATGTTCCCGCACTCACCACATAGCTTCCCCCGTAAAAGACGGCAAAAACAACTATCACGGCCGCCCCGCATCCTACAAGCAACCCGGTTTCAAAAAAGCCCAGGACCGCAAACAGCTTGCTTACCATAACAAGCCCTGCACAGGTATGCATCACCGCCCCTATGACCGGCACAAAAAACACCATAAGAATCTGTTTATGAATCGTCCCTTTAATCTCCTCATCGCTCATGCCTACTTTCTGCATGATCGCAAAAGCATCCTGATCTTCGTATCCCTCCGCAATCTGCTTATAATACATAATCAATACCAGACACATCATAAAAATAATACTGAACAATATACCAATAAACAGCAATCCCCCGTACATGGCTTTCCAATCCGACCGCCAATCCAGATTATTTTCAAACCTCGCGCATCCCGGTCTGTCCCGGCACCAGTCCCCGAACTCTTCCGCAAACCCTTCCCTGGCGCTTTCTTCCCCAGCCACGTCTATCCTCACCATCTGATAACAGCCCTCCAATAGTCCTTTTACATCTTCTATTCCATTTGCTTTTGCCCACGCTTGAACCAACGCCTCCCGTATTCCTTCCTCCTTTACAATCAGAAAGAATTCCCCTCGCTTATTATTCACTGATTTTGGCGCAATCCCGAATACTTCAGGTTCTTCTTTTACTATGAATTCATTTCCAAAAAAGACGATCTTGTCATATCCGAAATCCACTCCACTGGAAAAAATAAGCGCTTCGTCATCTTTCAGTTCCATCTCCCTGCCTTCTACCCTGTTATAATCCTCTAACAGCAAAAGATTAATATCATAATTCCCTCCCGGATAGGTACGCTTTACAGACGTATCGTATGCCGTGCCAAATTCGTTCCCGTCCTGGCCGCAGCGCAAAGCAATTCTTTCATAAGTCAGATAATTTTCTATTTTTACCCCGTATTTTTCTTCCAATTGCCTTGCTTTTATTTCTTCATCGCCTTCCTGCATCTGCATCTTCCGCCAAAACACATCCACATCAAATGGAAAACTAAAATCCATCATCCCATCCAGGCCGGAATACAATGACAAAGTGCAAACCAACGTAATCATTGTCATGGTCGAAAAAATACATATATTTACCAGGCTGGCCGCGCTTTTCTTCATCCGGTACAGCATTCCTGAAACCGTGATAAAATTTGACGGCCTGTAATAAAACCCTTTCTTCTTTTTCAAAAGTTTTAAATAAGCAATACTCCCCGAAGTAAACAAAAAATATGTGCCTACCACGACTAAAAATACTGCCGACAGAAAATTAATAAAAATCATAGAATCCGCTTCACTGCTTACCGCTTTCCAATACCCGGCCCCAAGGGCGGCGATGCCAACGGCTGCCCATACCCATAAAAGCTTTGGCTCCTTCTCTCCCCTTTTTACCCCGGACAGCAATTCCGACGGCCTTGCCCGGCCTACCTGAATCAGGTTGGAAAGGAAATTAAGGGCATATACCCCTAAAAAAAACATCGCCGTCTCCCCGAATGCAGAAAGGCTGAATGTAAATTCTACGTCTATGGGCAGGCCTGTCATCCGCAGAAGAAGCAGAAACAAAAGCTTAGAAAGCACAACCCCGCATATAATCCCTGCCGCCACTGCCGCCAAATAAGTAATTGCCGATTCTACAAACATCATAGTCCCTATATGCTTTTTCTCAAGCCCCAATATATTATACAGCCCGATTTCTTTTTTCCTTTTTTTAATCAGGAAACTGTTTGTATAAAACAAAAAAGGAATCAGGATTATCCCCAGAAGCACGCGTCCCAAAAACAAAAAAATCCACGCATAGGCGCTTTTAGGCAAAATTGCAATAATATCATTATGAAGGATGGAAGAAAATACAAAATAAATAAATACCGAAACAATGCCGGCTCCAAGATATGGATAATACACGGTCCCATTTTTCACAATCCCTTTCCATGCCAGACGGGGAAGGATCCTCCATGCATTGATTGTTTGATCTGCCTGCCGAGCCTTATTCATTGCCGTCCTCCCCTTCCATAACATCTGCGTCATTTTTATTCGTCTGCATCACCGTCAGGGCGTCGGATATCATCACATACATTTCATCATCCGACCGGTTTCCGCGGTAAATCTGATGAAAAACCGTTCCATCCTTAATAAACAAGATCCGTCCTGCATGGCTCGCCGCCTGAATGCTGTGAGTTACCATCAGAATGGTCTGCCCCTCTTTATTAATATCCGCAAACAGCCTAAGCAGCCTGCCCGAAGCCTTGGAATCCAAAGCTCCCGTCGGTTCATCCGCCAGGACAATTTCCGGACGGGTAATCAGCGCCCGGCATACCGCCGCCCTCTGTTTCTGCCCGCCGGATACTTCATACGGATATTTTTCCAACAGTCGTTCAATCGACAACTTTGCCGCCAATGGACAGAGCCTTTTTTCCATTTCTTTATAATCCATCCCCGCCAGCACGAGGGGCAGGAAAATATTATCCCGCAACGACAATGTATCCAGCAAATTAAAATCCTGGAACACAAAACCAAGATGGTTCCGCCTGAATGCGCATAATTCTTTCGGCTTAATCCCCGATAAGCTTCTTCCATTTAACAGCACTTGCCCGCTGGTCGCCTTATCCAAGGATGCCAGAATATTAAGCAACGTTGTTTTACCGGAACCGGATTCCCCCATGATTGCCACATATTCCCCCTTTTCCACCGAAAAATTAACATGATCCAGAGCCTGCACCTTCATCGCTCCAAATCTCGCCATATATACTTTCTTTACATTTTTCACTTCCAAAAGAGCCATTTTATGCCTTCCTTTCCAAATATCCGTCAGAAACATATTTTGTTGATATCCCTATTGTAGGGGAAAAATAACCTTTCTGCCATTTATCTGTCTTACATTTTCATTTACAGCCTTACATTTTTGTAAGGAAGGAAAATCCGCCTATAGGCCATTTCACAGTCCACAGGCGGATGCTCTCTTCAAACCAAGAATTACCTTCGTTCCTTCTCCTTCTTTCGACTCCACTTCTATTGTATGGGAAAGCTTACTCATAATTTCCTTGCACAAATACAGCCCGATCCCCGTAGACTTTTTATCCATCCTCCCATTGTAGCCGGTAAATCCACGTTCAAAGATACGGGGCAGGTCGCTCTCACAGATGCCGATGCCTGTATCTTCAATCACAATATAACTTACATCTTTCCCGCATTCTTTCCCTTCCGCATCCGCCCCATATATCCGTATCCCTCCCTCATTCGTATATTTTAAGGCATTCGCCAGGACCTGTTCCACCACAAAGCCAAACCATTTTTCGTCCGTCACCGCCCTGCATTCAAATTCCCCCATAAAAAAAGAGAGGCCGCTTCCGATAAAAAGTACCCCGTATTTTTTTACGGCATGCCGTATAATGGCATTGATGTCATAATTTTTAAACAGCATATCCGACGACATACTGTCCAGCCTTGCATAGTGCAATGCCATCTCCGCATATTGCTCTATCTTAAACAATTCTTCCAAAGCTTGCCTTGCAGCGCATCTCCCCTGCCTTTCCTCATCGCCGCCCTCTCCCACTCCTTCTTCGGCCATACGCTGACAAAGCAGATGCAGCGCCGCTATCGGCGTCTTGATCTGATGGATCCACATGGTATAGTAATCCGCCATATCATTCCTTCTGCAATCCAGCTCAGTAACTAATCTTCTTCTTTCCTTTCCCGCTTCACATACGATGTCGTAGTACAGCGATTCCTTAAGCCCTGTCGGGCCAGGCAGATCATAGTCGCTCTCTTCTCTTCTTATAAGGGCCTCCTGCAATTTCAAACATTTTTCCCTATATTTCAGGAAATCAAAAAAGCATCCGCACAAACCGAAAAACAACACCAGCGCCGATGCATACCACATATTTTCCACACTATTGTCATATCCATACAGGGAAGCAACGGCCATAAATAGGAATACAATCAGGATATACCATAAAAGCAACGCACTTCTTTCCTTAAGATACCCCCTCAATATGCTCCTCCCCTGCCGCCAACCTTGCCGCTTCCCCATTCCATTTTCCCGCTTTTTCCGTTTTCCCGTCATCTCTTCCCTTTCCCGATTTCCGTTCCTCCAAGCTGGTAGCCTACCCCTTTTTTTGTAACAACCAGCCCCTCAAGTCCTTCCCCTTCCAATTTCCTCCGCAGACGATTGATATTTACGGTGAGCGTATTATCATCCACAAAACATTCGTCATCCCACAGCTTTTTCATAATGCTCTCCCGGGATACCGCCCCGCCCGCACTTTCAAATAATACCTGAAGGATTTTAAACTCATTTTTGGAAAGTTCTGTTTTTTTTCCATGAAAATCAAGCGACATATCCGTCAAGTCCAGTAAAACCCCTTTATATTCCAAGAACGAGGCCTTCCCGGTAAAGGCATACGCCCGCCGGAGCAGCGCTTGTATCTTAGCGGCAAGCACCTCCAGATCAAAGGGCTTCGTCACAAAGTCATCACCGCCCATATTCACCGCCATCACTATATTCATATTATCCGATGCGGAAGATATAAAAATAATCGGCACCTGAGAAACCTTCCTAATCTCCCCGCACCAATAATACCCATTATAAAAGGGCAATCCGATATCCATCAACACAAGCTGGGGTGCAAACCGTGCAAACATCCCCAGCACATCCTTAAAGTCATCCGTCGTTTCCGTTTCATATCCCCATCGCTGCAAATATCTGCTAATTTCCCCCGCAATCATATCATCATCTTCCACAATCAATATTTTATACATATCGATACCAGCCTGTTTTTTTAATCAAAAGTATATGTCTTACCGCATAAACATCCGACGCCCAACCTCTGTTTTATAAAATATAACACATTGCCGGCATATTTTCCAGCATTGCCGTTTTCTCCATATTCCTTTTTTCCCCTCTTATTCTTATGCAACATGATGTCATCTGCGCAAGAAATTTCCATTTTCATGGGCAATTTGCCCATTTTCTCTATATACAGAAGACCCATTATTGGTTATAATATTAGTCAACAATCTCCTATGCCTAAGGCCGGTCTATCGATCCGGCCTATGAGGGATTCGATGCAAAAGCAGGCATTATACCTTACAACAGGTTAACTTATTGTGGCAAGTCGCTTATGACGGGAAGGCGGTACTGTGAAAAATAGATTTTCACAGGCAAATTTGTGCTTGCGTTCAAATTTGCAGGCCGCGCGAGAATGGAGGATTTTTATGAAATTTGGACCCAAGTTAATATTTATAGAGGCCTTGACAATGCTTGTAATGGCTGTCGCCCTTGTAACAGGCGGCTGCATTGTCTCTATCAATTCCTTTAATCAACAGGCGGAAGAAACACTGGAAGTTGCCGTAAACGGTTTTCATGGCGATGTAAGATATCTAAGAAACCTTGGACGGAATATTGACATTACTGTCTTCGAGGGAGATACCCGCATAGACAGTTCCATCAGCGGGGCCGTAGGAACAAAAGCCGGGGATTCCGTAGTGGAAGCGGTGTTAAAAAATAGACAGGATTATTTTGATACCAATGTACAGGTAAATGGAGAACCATATTTCGGCTACTACATACCTACGGAGAGCGGAATGCTGTTCGCCGGAATGCCGCACTCCGCCGTCAGCCAAATGTTAAAGAGCATTATCTTAGTCCAGACAATGCTGGGCCTGTTCCTATTCTTAATATGCATCCTGATCGTTGCCATATTCGCACATTTTATTTCCAAAAGGATCAAACAGGGAAAAGCGATGGTGGAAACGCTCGCCAGCGGGGATTTAAGCACTGACTTTACAAATTACACCAAAAGCAAAGATGAGGTTGGCGACATCAGCGAAGCCGTCATACTATTACGGGACAGCTTAAGAAGTATTTTGACCGATATTCAACAGCAATCGGATCATTTAGCGAAAACAAGCGATGTTTTTGCCGATAACTTTTCCAACATATCCGAAGGCATCAACAGCGTCAATATTGCCGTCGAAGAAATCGCCCAAGGCAGCACATGCCAGGCGCAGGAGATTACATCCATGAACCAGCAGACGATAGATATGGGCATCATCGTGGAAAACAGCTCCGAAAACGTCGCAGCATTGGATATGACCTGCGGACAGATGGTGGACTCGGCTTCCAATGTTACACAAGTATTAGAAACCCTTCTAAATTCCAGCGAAAAAACAGCGGCCAATATTGAAAAAGTATCGCAGCAGACGAACCTGACCCATACTTCCGCCGAAAAAATCCAGGAAGTTGTCGGATTAATACAGGATATTTCCCAACAAACCAATCTTCTGTCTTTAAATGCGTCCATAGAGGCAGCACATGCGGGCGAAGCCGGAAAAGGATTTGCCGTTGTTGCGGAAGAAATAGGCAAATTGGCAAATGAATCATCCTCGGGCGCAGAAGAAATCCGTCATATCGTGGATGAACTGCTGGAAAACTCAGATATGACAGTCTCCATTATGGAAAAAGTACTGCAGGATACTTCGGTGCAGCAAGACGACCTCGGCAGCACGATCCATGCATTTACAAAGCTGAAAGAAGGAATCCATGCCGTAGCGGATGTCTCTGCGGACATCCATCAAAAGATGAATAACTTAAATGCATCCAAATCCGTCATCATGCACAGCACCGAACAATTAGCCGCTATATCGGAAGAAAATGCGGCATCCACGCAGGAAACCAGCGCAACTATGCAGTCCGTTTCCGAAACGGTAAACGGCTGTAAACAGGAAACCGAAAACCTGGTAGGCCTTAGCGAAAAACTGAACGGACAGGTGCGGAAGTTTAAATTGTAATCCTATTTACAGCAAAGAAAAAAGCCGCCCCGGAAAATACCCTGGAAAAACGCCTGACTTTCGGGAAACCGGACTGATATACTTTTATCATCAAAAGGAGAAAGCCAACGATGGAAAGCAGCTATACCATACAAGAAGGAGAATTGCTTTTAAACAACAGTCGTCACAATAAGCTGACCGTATACTTCATGTTATTTGTCCGTTTCCTGAAGCTTTTAATGTTAATCCTTACTTTTAGCATTACGATCGGCCTCACCTATGCCATTTTCCGGAAATGCATCACAACGGCTGTTTTAACATCCTGCATCCCTTTAGGTTCCATTTTTGCCACATTCGGCTCTGCAGTTATTTCCGTACTTTCGCTTTACTGCAATAAGCAAAGTCAATTTTTTCAGGAAAATCTTTCCGCCCTGCATGAACAAGTGCCGGAAATGTCCGCATGGAAAAGATGGCCCTTTTTAAAAAGATACAACAGAGAAATTATCGGCTTATGGAAACACAACTACTATACCCTGAAAAACCCGCAGATAACTTTTAAAAGCGACAACCGCCGCTTATCCGTAGCGCTTCCCACATGCGCTGCTGATTTCTACGATCTTCCAATTTTTATCGGCATCATGAAAATGCTTTTCTTTTATAAGGACTTCCTAACTACAGTTTTCCGGTCGAAAAACAGCGGACAGCCGAAAGACGTATTTATATTCCATTGCATTTTGATGATATACAGAAATATCATCAGATATAAAACGGGTACATTCCTTATGCTGATTGGCTCGGAATTTGTCCTGGCCAGTATTATCTTTTCGTTCTTTTACCCATTTGTCAGCAGATTCGTCCAAACGGCCGCAACATATTTTTAAGCCCGGAAAAAATTTTTTACCAAACAGCTCCCTCTCCATATTTTGCACAAAATCCCTGCTTCTTCCAGACATAAAGCGCCGCTTCATAAATGGATAACCATTTACCAAACGGCGCCTTTATTTCCATTAATCCTCCAAATCAGTCCCTTTTGATGCAATCACTTTTTGATACCAATAAAAACTGTCTTTTTTGTACCGTTCTAAAGTGCCTGTTCCATCATCCTGTTTATCCACATAAATAAACCCATACCTTTTGCGCATTTCTCCTGTTCCTGCGGACACAAGATCTACGCATCCCCACATCGTATATCCGATTAACGGGATACCGTCCAGATGAATAGCATCCGCCATAGACTGGATGTTTACACGCAGATAATCGATCCGGTACGAATCATGGACGCTGCCATCATCTTCCTTCACGTCATCCCAGCCGATCCCGTTTTCCACAATCCATAACGGCTTCCGGTATCTGGCATAAAGTACGTTCAGCGCAATGCGCAGGCTGGCAGGATCCACGTTCCATCCCCATGCATTGGAAGACAAATACGGATTGGCAACTCCCATGCTGAAATTCCCTTTGCTGTATTCCACTCCTTCGTGAGTAGTTAAAGTAATGCTCCCGTAACAAGAAAAAGAAATAAAATCCACAGGGTACTTTTGAATCAACTGATAATCCTCCGGGCAATCGTCCAGTTTAATATTTTCACGTTCATATTTTTTCAGGATATATTCCGGATAATATCCGCCCGCCTGCACATCCGAATAAAAAAGGTTCTCCTGCTGTTGTTCCATCACATAAATCTGATCCTGCGGGTCGCATGTATACGGATAATTAGGATAATAGGCCAGCATCATCCCGACCTGGATGTCCGGATCGATTTCATGAGCCGCCTTCACCGCTTTTGCGCTTCCCACAAACTGGTTATGCACTCCCCGCGCCCTGATTTCCGGGTTTGTCTGCATAATACCGGCTTCCATAAAGGAATTGGCCGCTATTAAATTGATTTCATTAAAAGTGAGGTAATATCTTACTTTTCCCTTATACCTTCGGAATACCGTTACCGCATACTTTTCAAAAATGTCTATCATTTTACGATCCGCCCATCCATTGTATTTCACCGCAAGGTTTAACGGGATCTCATAATGCGATAGAGTAACTAAAGGCTCAATCCCATATTTTAATAATTCATCAAATACCTGATCGTAAAACCGCAGCCCCTCTTCGTTCGCTTCTTCTTCATCGCCATCCGGAAAGATTCTCGACCAGCTTATCGACATACGGAATGCTTTAAATCCCATTTCCGCCATCAGTGCAATGTCTTCCTTAAAATGATGATAAAAATCAGTCGCTTCCTGACTCGGATATAACTCACCCTCCTTTAAGACGGGCACGGCCCCCTCCGGGAAATTCACCGGTTCCGTCAAACCCATTTCTTCAAATCCTTCCTCTCCGGTTTTCGGGTTTTTCCAATAAATCCTTCTGGGACGCAAGCGTTCCCCATTTGTCAACACATCGGAAGTATTCAACCCTTTATGCCCCTCTAAATATCCCCCCTCATATTGATTTGCGGCAGTTGCGCCGCCCCAAAGAAATTGATCCGGGAATGGCTGTCTCATCATGAACCCACCTTTCTTTCCAAAACTTCCGTTACAGCCCGGAATAACGGTTCGCCTTGTGCGACCGTATTCTCCGCCAGCCTTTCTGCCGTCCCGCCGGTGAGGATAACCGCTGTCGTTAAATCATATCCCTTTTTCTTTAACCCCTCAAGATCAAATTCAATTAAAGTCTGCCCTTTTTTTACTTTTTCATTTACGGCAACTTTAGCGGTAAATCCTTCCCCTTTGCTGCGTACCGTGTCTATCCCTATATGAATCAGGACTTCCATCCCTTCGGGATTTCTCAACCCTATTGCATGGTTTGTGGGGAACAGGGCGACTACTTCCCCGTCAAAAGGCGAAGATACAATGCCGTTTTCCGGTAAAACCGCGCACCCATCCCCCAATGATCCTGAAGAAAAAGCTTCATCCTTTACATCCTCCAAGGGGATGACCGTTCCCAAAAGGGGCGAAAAAACAATATCTTTTTCCGAATGCTTCACCACTTCACCGGATGCGCCCTCCCCTATTTCCTTCTTAAAGCCTAAAGCCAACCCCACGATTAACGAGGTCATAAATGCCGCCCCACATGCAATAATTCCCTGCACCAAATCTACTCCAAAAGAAATCCCCGCCAAAAAATTAGTAGAGGAAAAGAAATACACCTTGGCATGAAGGAGGCAGCCAACGACCCCTCCGACAAATCCTCCGGAAAATAAAGAAACCATCGCCGAACGATACCTTAAAAGCACGGAAAAGATTGTCGGCTCTGAAATCCCCCCTACAATACACGTAACGGCATTCGCTCCTGCCACAGGGCGGTCTTTTTTCTGACAGCGCAGAAAATAAGCGGCTGCCAGCCCCATAACCGCGTAGGTCCCTGTAATAGCTCCAACAGCAATGATACTGTCATATCCGATAGAAGCCATATTCTGAAAGGCAATCGGGGCCAATGCCTGATGAAGGCCTGCTGCCACAAGAAAATACCACAAGCCTCCTACAAGCCCTACCGCCAAGGGGCCGATCACTCCGTTGAGCCATACCAGCCCATCCGCTACCCCTTCTCCAAGCAGGCTCCCCATGGGCCCCACAAGGCATAACGTTACCGGAAGCATGACCAACAAAGAACAAGTCGGCACGAGGATAATCTTCAAGAATTTCGGCGTCACCCTGTCAAAAAAGCGATACACATATGAAAGGATCCATACCGATAATACGCTCGGAAGGAACTGGGATGTATAACTAACCAGTTTCATCGGAATCCCAAATACACTAAAAGCAGTGCCATCGGATACCATCTGGACCAAAGACGGATGAAGCATTACCGCCCCCAGCATCAGTGCAACCGGTATGGAAGTATTGAATTTTTTCGCCGCAGACCATGCTACATAAACCGGAAAATAATAAAATCCCGCATCGCCTACAAATGTCAGCAATACGATCAAATCGGAATCCGCCGGAAGCAAACCCAGCATCGACGGGCCAAGCAATGCCGCCAGCAGTTTAATAATACCCGCCGCACTGATAACCGGAAAAATAGGAGTAATGCTGCCTATGACCGCATCCATAATTTTCTTAGGTATATCTTTCCAGGTGAATGCTTTTTTCTCCACTTCCCCTCCATAGCCCTGGTTCTCCATACCTGCATTCTTTAAAAAATCCTGGTATACTTCGCTTACTTCCGGCCCTATGATAATCTGGAACTGTTCCCCCGAAAACTGACAGCCCAACACTTCCGGGATCTTTTTAACCGCCTCCATATCCACAAGCCCTTCGTCTTTTAAATTCATCCGCAGTCTTGTCATGCAATGAGTGACAAATGAGACATTATCTTTTGAACCAATTTCTTTTAAAATAGCCTGACAAAGCACATCATAATTTTTCATATGTCTTCCCTTTCTTTCATTTATTATATAAAACAGCCGGCGCCTGACCCTTTTACAATCTTTTACAATTTCCGACAGGAATACAGCCTATTTATATGAAGCATAAGATAGAGAACCTCTTCTTCATCCGGATCCCATCCCATTCTTTCGCTGAAATATTTTTGAATATCTGTCGAAACCTGATATACTTCGGGAAATTCTTCTTTCATTTGCTCATAAAGCTGGATATTCATAGAACATATTTTACTCTTTTTATTTTTGCGTTGAATCAAATATTGCACATGGGTCACGAACCGGCTGTAATTGAATTCCCTGCGGTCTAATCTCAGCCTAAGGCTTTCTTCCACAATCCTTGTGACATCTTCGATAATCCACTCGATATCGTTTTTCTTTTCCATATGCGAAGCTACTTCCGCGGCCTCCGCGAAATGGAGGGCGATATTTGCCGCCTCCGCATGGGGAAGCTTTACCTGGATTCTTTTATCAATCAACCGGATTGCCCATTCCGCAAGCTCCATTTCTTTTTCATATAAATGTTCAATATCATATTGAAGGGGATTGGAAATAACCATACCCTTTTTTATCCTCTGAATAGCAAAGTTCAAATGGTCTGCCAAAACAAAAGTAAAGCTGGATTTCAAATTCGTATTTAATGTCATTTTACCCCTATCTACAATCTGAAAAGTAAGATTCCAAACCGCCTCGTCAATCTCATCCAAAAGCGAAAGCAGTGATGCGCTTACCCCATAATAGGAACGATCTATTTTTGTCAAATCATTTAACTCATATGGCATCTTGGGAAATCCAATCCCTTTTCCAAAAAGGACTACTTCACGGTCCTTGGAATCCTTCCCCATCGCAACATTGTTATTGATCTTTTTTACCACCCACATACTTCCTCCAAACAATAAAAAAGCGTGCATCCCCCGGAGGGTTTTTCATAAGAGAGCCTTTCCTTTTTGATGTCCGAATCCTAAGAAATAAAAAAACTTCCCGTCCGACATTGCCAATCTACAAACATAATCCATATCAAATGAATTTGCAGAGGTAATGCCTTCCAAGAAGTTACAATCCTTAATGCGTTTTTATTTTATCATAGCAACATTTACATTGTCAATATCCTGATTTCAACTAAAGAACCCCTTTGTAACAGTGGAACCGAAAGCTGAACTGTTATGCCCTTTAGCAATCCTGCTTTTGCCAAAACATCCGTCCCGGCGCATATGCCGGCAATTAATGCACCCATGCCATGCAGTGCTTTCAGGCTGTTATACACAATATCGCAGTCTATATTGGCTACTTCCCCGCCCGGAATGATAAAACTCCTTACCTGGTATAGGTCAATATCCTTTAAAGCCGCGACTATTATCTCCCGGAAAACAAGAACCCCCGGAAATATCTATTTCCGGGAGTCTTTAAGAGGCGCAGACCGGATTTGAACCGGTGAATCAGGGTGTTGCAGACCCACGCCTTACCGCTTGGCTACTGCGCCTTATATTTGTCTGCCAAACTACTAGCAATCTCAACAACTAGCATAATATCATATCAGCACATATTTTGCAAGTAATAATTTAACAATTCTCAAAAACTTTTAGGATTGCTGACGGGACAGAAATACAGAAAGAAAAAGTGTGCGTCCTGACGCACACTTGCGCCGGAGCGCGGCTGCGGCAGCAGCCATTTTCCTCTTGCGCGCAGTACGCATCCTCCCGGAGGTTTTTCATATCATAGGAAATTGCAGGGCAATTTCCTATGATATGAAAAACCGACAGCAATTATACCGTCGGTCCTAAAACACTATTCTATATCTGTAATATGATCAATGACTCCGACGGGAATCGAACCCGTGTTACCGCCGTGAAAGGGCGATGTCTTAACCGCTTGACCACGGAGCCAGGCATTCCGGGGCAATCCTAAATCTACCTTTGCATCCGGCATTGACCGGACAGCCCCAACGAATGCTATAATAACATATTCTTTTCCTTTTGGCAAGGGAATTTTACATATTTTTTATTGTAAAAGACATGCATTCCAATATTCACTCGCAATCCCAAGCACTGCCAATCATAAAGCAAACGGCCACTGCAGGATACCAATCCCACTCCCAAGCGTTTTCCCACTAAGGAGATACCTCTTCGCCATTTTTTGAAGCCTGGTTTCTTCCTGATACTCCATTGGGTCCTTCCGTATGCTGCCAAAGATCCTCTCCTCCGCCTCCCTCTCTCTATCAGACGTTGCTACAATTAAATACGGCTTCTGAAATTTTATAATGTTACTGCCACCATCCAACACTTCGGACAGCCGTGGATATAAAAGCCAGGAATGGCAAATATATGGATATTCCCTCCCCCAGAACCCCAATGCATGGCCGTAAGATTCCTTCACTAATTCCGGTTCCAGCTTCCCTCCTTGCGGGACATGTACGCTAATCACACAGACACCTTTTTTTATACGGATATCCTCAGTCTTTATGTCCCATTCCAACTCTGTTTTTTCAAATTCCAGGCGACCCAGCCGAAAGATCCTCCCTTCTATATGTCTGAAAAACCAATCATATTGATCGATCCCATACTCGCCATACTTGGAAAAACAATCTTCACACCAAAGGGTAAGATCATAAAACGTATCCCAATACACCTTATCACCTATTTCTTTTTCCTGATAGCTTTTATAAGTTTCACATGCCATACGGCTAAAGTAATAAAGGAAGCGCATCCGGAAGTCCCCTTCCCTTAATACCGCCTTATAAAATGCATTTCTATCCAACCGGAACAATTCTTTTTTCTCCTGATAATCCGCCTCCGGAATACACAGACTCTTTACCGCTTTGACTGCTTCCGCACTCAACTCAATCCCCTTGTAAAATTCTTCAAGTTCCATATGCATCCTCTTTTATATGCAACGGGCAAACTCTGCCAGATCAATCACCCTCCCGCTCCGCCTTGCTTCTTCCGCCGCCAGGGCCATTAAATGGCTTTCCGCCGAGATAAGGGCATCCGTTTTTCCCTCCCCTCCTTCGCCGATCATTCTGACAAAATCCCTCATCATACTCATATCGCTTCCATTATGCCCCTTGGCCGGCGTATGAAGACGGATAGTTTCCGTTGTCCCACTGACAAAATCAATTATTTCTATTTTCCCCGCCTCCATATCCCCTTTGATTTCTCCCTTAGCCCCCATTAACCGTATACGTCGCGCGCACTGGTTTGTAAATGCAGTCATCAAAAACGACGCCGTCACTTGGTTTTCAAACTCTATATCCACCGTCTGATGGTCAACCGCCGTATTATCACAATGAAATACGCATCTCCCATAAGGCCCCTTTTTCAAAGACTGAATGATATGATCTGTATCCGCTTCTCCGGTTACCGCATAAACAAGCCCGTCTTCTTCCGCTTTTGGATGTTCCAGGTAGAACCTCGGCGCATAAAAAGGGCATTCATCCCGGTGACGGCAACCGTCCAGGCAATAAGCCGGCGCGCCTTGCGGAGCGTTTTCCTCTTTAAAATAAGTTAAATTTCCAAAAGAACTGATCCTTTTGCATCTGCTTCCGGTAAGCCACAATAAAATATCCATGTCATGGCAGCATTTCTGCAATATCATTGGACTGGACTCCTCCACATTCCTCCAATTCCCCCTGACAAAACTATGCGCCTGATGCCAATATCCTACCTCTTCTATATGCTGTATGCTAATAAGCCTTCCGATTTTGCCTTCTTCCAGCAAAGCCTTCAATTTTACAAAGAACGGGGAATATCTAAGTACATGGCATACCGACAGGCTTCTGCCATATTTATGGGCAAATTCACTCATTTTTAGGATTTCTTCTCTATCCGGCGACATCGGTTTTTCACAAAGCACGTCATATCCTTTTTCCATCGCCATCATTACGGGTTCATAATGCATCCCATCTTGTGTGCAGACCATTGCGCAATCTGCCAATTTTCCCATTTCCAGCAATTCCTCGTAAGACTTAAACTGTAATTCTTCCGGAATATGATGCTTTGCGGCAAATTTTTCCCTCCGCCTCTCGTCCGGCTCGGCCACTGCAACTACTTTCAATTCGTCCGGATGCTTACATGCATACTCCGAATATACATAACCGCCCCTAAGCCCTGCCCCAATCAAAATGCTTGTTACCTGTTTCATGCCTTTCTCCTCCCCCTGCTTCTCATCCTTTCTTCATATGTATCTTTAATACGGTATCCGTTTCATCCGGCAACGGGTAAGTGAATACGGGATTCTCCCCGAAAGATACAAACGCCACGTCCGGATACAGCACAGTATTCCAAGCCTCGCCCCGGTTCACCTCGCTTCCGTCCGCCAAATAGATTACCCCTTCCAATCGGCCGGGATTTATCCCCTGTAAAGGCAATGCGCCAAGCGGCATTTCATAAACATGGGCATAGATCATATCCCCCTTTTGCGTATACCTTCCCCATTCCGGCTTACTTAATTCGGAAATCCCGCAGCCGTAAATACTTTCCTTGTTTTTCTCCATCCATTTGCCGACCTCCTTTAAGATTTCGACACTTTCCTCAGGTATCTTCCCTTTGGCGTCAGGCCCCACATTTAAGATCATATTCCCCCCTTTGCTGACACACTCCACCAACTTCCGCACCAGCATTCGGGCAGTTTTATATTGATGATCAAAATTGCAATATCCCCAATGGTTATTCATTGTCGCACAAAGCTCCCATGGGATCAGTTCCCCTTTTTCATCCCTTACCCCTTCCGGCGGGATAATCTGTTCCGGGCTGGCAAAATCCCCGCTGTATATCAACGGATGTTCCGTCGCAATACTGCCATGGTTATCTCCCGCACCTTCCAGCCGGTTATCAATAATAACATCCGGCTGATAGGAACGCACCATTTTAATCAAATCCGACGCCCTCCATTTTTCCCCGCTCATATCGTCATAAGCAAAGTCAAACCAAAGCAAATCCAATTTCCCGTAACCGGATACCAATTCTTTTACCTGCCCATGCATATACTCCAAGTATCGGCCGAAATCAATTTCCTCATTTTTATAAGCTTCGCAATTACGCATCGGATGCTGACGATCCCCGTATTTCGGGAAATCCGGATGGCTCCAGTCAATGATGGAAAAATATAATCCCGCCTTAATCCCTTCTTCCCTGCACGCATCCAGGAATTCCTTGACAAAATCCCTTTCCGCTTTGGTATTCGTCGATTTATAATCCGTTAATTTTGAATCGAACAGGCAGAAACCATCGTGATGTTTGGCTGTCAACACCGCATATTTCATCCCGGCTTCTTTTGCCAGCTTCACCCATTCTTTCGGATCACAATCCACCGGGTCAAATTGTTTAAAATACTTCCTGTACTCTTCCACCGTCATTTCCTTTTCCGACATCATCCACTCGCCGCAGGCCGGAATTGAATACAATCCCCAATGGATAAACATTCCAAACCTCGCTTCCATAAACCATTTTGTCCGCTCCCTGATTTCCTGATTCATATTCGTTTCCTTCCTTTTCATTATCCATATGGGAAATCCTCTCTTTTCCCTATATATTCCGTTACCCTTTCACAGCACCGCCCGATAATGCCTCAATAAAAAACTTGCTGAAAAAGCAATATAAAAGCACAGGAGGCAGTATGATAACTACCATTGCTGAAAATAATCCGTTATAGTTGGTATTAAAAGCCGTTGTAAACGTAGAAAGCAATGCCGGCACCGTTAGTTTTTCCCTTGTGATCATAACGAGAGACGCCCAATAATACTCGTTCCAATTATTTAAAAAAGCCAATACCGCCGCCGTCATAATTCCGGGACGGGCAATCGGGAAAATAACTTTCAGCCATGTCTGTACATATCCGCACCCGTCAATTCTCGCCGCTTCTTCCAAATCCCGGGGAATATTATCATAATAGTTTTTAATCACAAAAAAGCTGACAGCGATCCCACTGCAGGCATAAACAAATATCAGCGCCCCCCTCGTATCATAAAGATGCAGGCTGTTCACTAAACGGTATACCGGATATGTCAATGCCGTAGCCGGAATAAACATTGTAGAATACAAAAGCATGGTCACCAACGTCTTCCCTTTAAACTCCATCCTTGCCACCACATAAGCCGACATAGAAATCATGATAACGCTGATTATTACCGATATCCCTGCAATAAACAAACTGTTGCCGAAATATCTAAGCACATGAAGATCCTTAAACGTAGAAATATATCCATCCAGGCAAATAGATTCAGGAAGCTGGAATCCGGGCCGCGCTAAAGGATCTTCTTTCAGGCTGGATATCACAAGCCATACTAATGGGACAAGCGCAACAAGCAAGGCCCATGCAAGGCATAGATATGTAAAAATCCGTGTAAAAGCCGACATGTTCTTTACACCCTTTCCGGGTTTGTCTTTTCTCATATTCATGACCCCTTTCCTCTTATCTATCTATTCGTTTTTTCCCTAAGTTCATACTGTACAACAGATTAACCACAACAATAATCACCATACCCGCAAGAATCTGTATCACAGCTACTGCGTTCGCCCTGCCGAACTGCGTCCTTGGGCTGGAAATTGCCAATTCGCGTATAACATAACTGATACTATATGTCCCCGCCGCCCCTTTTGTCAGGAAATAAACTTCATTATAAATTAAAAAGCCTGAAGTAGCTGCAAGAGTTGACACCGTCTTAAGCGTACCTTTAATCATCGGGATAACGATGTACCAATCCTGTTTCAGCCCGCTGGCCCCGTCCAGCATCGCCGCTTCCCTCACTTCCTCAGGTACCGCCATAATATTTCCCAAGATCATCAACGTCGTGGTTCCTGTAAAAAAGATATAAGCACACGTCATTGCCACAAATGCCGGGCCGTGCAGTAAGAGAATATTATCGCTGAATCCCTTTTTAAACAGACGGATTACCGGATTTATAATCCCATAGGACGGATTATACAATTGCAGAAAAATTATTCCCATCGCTGCCGTAGAAATCATATTGGGGACAATATAAATATTACGGACCCATTTGACCCCTTTTACTTTTCTTGATAAAGCAAGCGCAATTAATGTTGCAATAGGGATTTGCACTACGGCTCCTAAAATTGCCCATGTTGTCGAATTGCGCAATGCTTCCCAAAAAAAAGGATATTTATTGAATATATAATTATAATTATCCCATAAATTACCAAAACCAAAAAATTCCGGGCTGGTAATATTTGTGTAATCCCATTTACAAAAGGAAGTAGCAAATACTGTAACAATTGGATATAAGTAAAAAACACAGAACACCAGCAAAGTAGGAGCCAAAAATGCCATAATAAAACCAGTCCGGCGCATACCAAGCTTATTTTTCTTTTTCTTATTCGTCTGCAGCCCCGCCATCTCAAACACCTCCATAAAAAACGGGAAGGGACTGCGCCCTTCCCTTAAAACATTCAATCCGTCCTTTTTTCAAGACCTTTTATCCGATTAAGGCAACTAATTCTTTTTGAAGCAATTCAAACCTCGCGTCAATGTCCGTCCCGGAAACTGCACACTCCATCAATGCATTGATGATTGCGCTCTTTACATCCGATCCCCACGTATATCCCATATCGATTACAATTGTTCCTGCATTATTTACCTGAGAACATGCTTCTGCCAGCTTCATTGTCGCTGCATTTCCGCTTCCTTCTGCGAGGGCGTTTAAATCAAGCGTCATATTACACGGATTTGCCTGAACTTCTGTAAATATTTTTTCCTGCACTTCAGCGCTGGTCATATATTTCACGAACTCAAGCGCCAATTCCGTTTTTGCCTCACTCATGCCATTGGCAACCGCAATTCCGCCTCCTGCCGATGCAATCGAAATATCCCCCGGGAAAATAACCGGCTCAATAGCTTCCGTCAGCGATGCATCAATTCCGCTGGCATTCCATACACCGTTAAACAACACGCCTACCGTCCCGTTTGTGTTAAAATCAGCCATCAAATTCCCATTGTCATCTGTCGTATGTTCGGAACCGTTTTCCTGGTCTAACTTAGCCGCCGTCTTGAAAGCTTCCGCAAATTCATCGGAGTTTATAACCTCTTCCGTTAATTCCGATTCCAGCATTTTCCTTCCATTTTCCGAAGACGCCATTACCGCATTAATTATAAAACTGGAACCCTGCCCTGCGATATAACCATAGGAACCATCACCCAGCTCCCTAATCTTCGCCATTGCCTCCCCGAAAGAAGCCCAATCAGAAAAAGCATCCGCCGAAACCCCGGCTTTTTCAAAAACATCCGCATTATACCAAAGGCCGCGGCTTTCTATCTGATCATGCACCGCATAAATATGGCCGTCCTGATCGTGCTGCGTATAATTAATCCCAACTGCATCCTGCAAATTGTTTTCATCAATATACGGCTTCAAATCATATACAAGATTTTGCTGGATTGCCGCCAAGGGGACTCCGCCGCCGCCCGCATCCACGATATCGGGAAATGAACCTCCAGCCACCTTAACACTTACAATGTCGTCACGGTTTTCAACGGCGATTGGTTTGAATGTGACACTGCCATCCGCATGTGCATTGGCAAATTCATCATAAATATCCCTCATAGCCTGCGCTGCCGCCCATTCGCTCTCATCCTGATAATATCCATGGTAAAATTCCAGCACTTCCTTTTCCCCCGTCTGGGAAGCTTCGGCTTCCGGCGCTTCCTCAGAGGCCGCGGCTGTCTCTGCAGCAGATTCCGTTTCCTTTTCTACGGCATTCCCTGCATTATTGCTTCCACATCCTGCCAGCATGGAACCACACATGGCTGTAGCCAACAAAATACTTATCAGTTTCTTCCTCATACCTATCCTCCTCTTTGTTTGTATGTTTTTTCATTCCTGATTAGTATTTTATCCTTTTTATTGTGCATTTTGAATGAAGAAGCTTGACTAAACTCTGTATAATATTGACTAATTCAACACAAAAATCGGGGTTATATTTACCTTTTTACAATATTTTTCACTTTTTTATGAATTCTTTCTCCAAATCCCCTTCTGCCATTTCTCCGGACAGCGCTCTTATTATATTTCCGGTAAATTCTATTTTCTGGGCATCGTTCCAAAGGCTATCCGGTACATCAATCTTATTTTCCGCATTCAAGACCAGCATAGCCGCTTGATAAAGCCTGGGTTTTTCTTTTTCAAAATCCTCCAGCGCTATATTGGCATTGGCTGGAATCTGTTCCGTCTCTTCCAAAATCCGGGTCTGCACTTCTTCGCTCAACATATACTTCAAAAACCGCACCGCTGCCTTTTCCTTTTCCTCATTCCCGCTTTTACCTAAAACATATCCCAGACATGTGGATTTACAAGACATCGATATCCCCGATTCTGTAGGCAATAAGGCATATTTGGCATTGATATTGTCAGAGATCATCGGAGCCCCCCATACTCCGTTGACATAAATCGCCAATTTCCCTTCGTTAAAAAGGCTCGTTTCGTCCCTATAACTATATTCTACGCTTTCTGAAGCGGAATAACTGTGGATATCCTTAAGCTTGTCCATTGCCCTTTCCCAGTCTTCCTTTTTCACAGCCAACTTGTGGTCTGCAATTACTTCCTGTGGATCCTCATAACTTCCGGCCAGCATATGATCCATAAAATATAGATATCCCTCCGCCGATGTCTGATGCGGTTTTACTCCCGCATTCTCTTTCTCCGACCAGGTATGCAGAGTTTCACACATCGCCAAAAATTCCTCCCAAGTCTCCGGGATCCTTTCTATCCCTGCCTGCTCAAAAATATCTTCATTATACCAATACCCGCCGCTTAATAATAAAACATCCGCTATTGTAAACAACTGATTTTCTTCCGTAACCCAATATTCCAAATTCACATCCGATATGCTGCCGGCAAATTCCGCATCTTCCTCCAAATACGGCATCAAATCAAGGGCCATATTATTTTTAATCATAAAATCATAGGTTTTATTTTTCCCCATCCCACTGAATGTTATAATATCCGGCATATTCCCTACCATAATCATATCTTCCGCCTTCCGAAGCATCTCATCCCTGGCGGGCATTGAGATAAGCTGAAGCCGGATATCCGGATTCTCATTCTGAAAGCTTTCATATATATCCCTCATCGCCACATGATCTGCTTCCGTACTTCCCCATGCATGGATAACGGTAATTGTTACCGGTTCTTTTTCCTCTTTCCGGCATCCGCAGAGAATGCAGCAAAACCAGACCACCACTACCAAGACAGCTTTATTCCTCATACACACCGCGCTCTCTCTTTCTATACTCTTTAGGTGAAACACCCGTTTTCTTTTTAAACATCTTTGAGAAATAACCGGCATCTTCAAAGCCTACCGCTTCCGATATTTCATACGTTTTCATATCCGTATGGATCAAATATTCTTTTGCCGCCTCTATTCTCCGGTATAGTATGGCATCAAAAAGATTAATTCCTGTTTTATTCTTATATAGCCTGCTCAAATAGCTACGATTGGCATGAAGGGCCTCCGCAATTTCATCCAAAGAAATTTTGGATCGGTAATTCTGTTCGATATACTGCCCAATCTGGACATACAAGGTGCCTTGCTCCTCCCTCTCTATTTTCCGTCCGTATTTTTCCAGCTTTCCAATTGCTTTTTCTACGGCCTCCGGGAGTTCTTCCATAACCGAAACCTTTAATACATACTCACACGCACTGTATCTAATGGCAGTCCTCGCATATTCAAAATCAGCATACGCGGTCAACAAGATTACTTGTATCTCCGGGCATGTTTCATAAACATATTTGCACACTTCCAACCCATCCAGTACCGGCATTTTGATATCAATAATGATAATATCAGGGCGATCCATCTGCATCCGCCCGATCAATTCCTGCCCGTCACATGCCACTGCCGTCAATATGCATCCCAGCTTTTGCCAGTCAATCAGCTTTTGCAGCGCTTCCCTCATATATGCTTCATCATCTGCCGCCATTATCTTCCACATAGTTTTCACCTCTTTCTACCGGAAGAACAATTTCTATTTTTGTTCCTTTTCCCTTTCCTCCGCTGATTTTAAATTCATGCCTGCCCTCATATAATATCCGAAGCATCCGTTTCGTATTTTCCAATGCGGTCTGTGTATGATCCGTCTCCTCGCCCCACTCATTTTTATCTACATCCCCGCTCCCCCTTTTTTCCATATCAAACCCAACCCCATCATCTTCAATGCAGATATGGAGCATCACCTGCCCATTTCCATCCATACTTTTCCCGTTCCCGGTTTTTCCGTCCGTTTTCCTCTCCAAGAAATCTTCCTTTTCAAATAAATAAATTTTAACCGTGCCTTTTCCACGCTTTGGCTCCAATCCATGGGAAACTGCGTTTTCCACAAGCGGCTCAATCAAAAGGCGGGGAATCATATCCCGGTTTATGTTTTCATCTTCTAAAATGATCTCATAGGAAATTTTATCCTGATATCTTCCTTTTTGCAGATATAAATAGAAACGGACAATTTCCAATTCTTCAGAAACTTTGATTTTAATTTCCCTTTTCCTGAATATTTTCCCTTGTATCAACTTGGAAAACGCCTGAAGCCCTTCATATACTTCCTCATTGCCTGCCATCTTTGCCTTCAGGCTGAGCATCGCAAGAATATTGAACTGAAAATGGGGATTGATCTGCGCCTGCAGATATTTCATCTGAGCCTTCGCTGCCAACAACTGTTTCTCATACACCTGCATAATCAAATACTTTATCCTGTCAGTCATTTCGTTGAATACAATACCGATATCATGGAACTCCTGAATCGAAGAATCCTCCATTCTTACATCAAAATCCTGTTTCCCAAATGCCTGGATACTTTCAATCATTCTGGTCACAGGTTTCGTAAAACGATAACTCGCACTAAAAGCTACTACAAATGTTATTGCCAGCACAATAATCAATCCTATTCCAAAAGTCAATGCCGTAGGCATTAAAATCGAGAAAACATTTCTCTCCCCTACTGCAATTATCGTCCGGATTCCAAAACTACAAGTACTTGCACACCCGATTACCTTGGTTGCCGGTAATATCCTTTTCCCGCTCCATACCGTTTCCAGATCTTTTAACTGGCCGATATAATCATCTTCTCCATAGGAAGCAATTACATCTTCCCCAAAAACCACTATCCACGCACTCTCTTCATACGACGCCGCTTCCTTCAATATCATTCTTGTTGCCTCTTTGTTGATTTCCGCAATACAAATCCCCTTTTCCCGCATATCATCATCATATATCCTGAACAATAGGTTAATGCTTTTTTCCTCTAATATACAGCTATACTGGCTGCCGCTTTCTTTGAACTGCTTCTGTAAATTTTTGTAATGATTTTCCTGCTCTTTTTCGGATGCCAGCGTAGAAGCATAATAATGCTCATAAATACAGTTATCCTTATTATTAAACAGATATATGCTTGTCACAAACGGGAGCTGCCGATCCACCATATTCCTGCTGGAAAAAAGCTCCATACTATAAGATAGCTGGGAAGCAATAGAAGGCTCCTCATATTTATCTCCTTCAAAAAAAGCATCTAGCATAGCGTTATGCCGGATAGATACCGCCCCATCTTCAATAAACTGCATATGTGACTGATATTGCTGGCTTGTGTTTTTCAATACATACTCGATATCTTCTTGGGTTTTTTCCAGGAAAAAAGAAAAGAAAACATAAAAAACAGCGGCACATGCCGATATTAACGTACATGCCGAAGCCAGCATCATAAGTATTGTAATCTCTTTTTTCAACGTCCTTTTCTTCATATCGATCCATTCCATATCTATACATATATTGCCAAATCCCTACAGGATAAATGGAATTTGCTTTTTATTCTATCATATTCGCTTATCTTCCGCCATAATTTTTAACTGATGCCCAAAAACCGCAAATAATCATACCTATTGTTTTTTATTATACTATTTTATTTTTAACTATAAGTTATTTTTTTCAATTTATATTTAACAACGCTGGGTGATTAAAAGCGTTAGCAAAATACAAACAGCTTTAATGAAAATGTTTGAAATTGCTTTGCTTGAAAACTGTGATGACAACGCAAATTTTTTTGCAGATATGTACGAAACCATTACCCGTCAGTTTTGTTTTCCGGAATGGATTGCTAAAGATTGTTTGGAGTCATGTGCAAAAGCCTTATATGTTACAGAAAGAAGCTTCCTATACGAAAAAACCCGTAAACGCTTACGTCTACAGGTCTTGCATTAAATTATTCAATTCAACTCCCCGAGTAGGGCTCGAACCTACAACCCCGCGGTTAACAGCCGCGTGCTCTACCATTGATACGGTTACATACCGGAAAATCCATCACTCGTCCAGACAGAATAAATAAGTACATTTGTTCCATTCTTTCATTTATTTCATTATCTGAGCAAAACTCTATAAAATATAATATCTCTTCATTTTTGTTATCCCTGTCTCCGCAATCTTACCATCATCCACCAATATTCGCAACAAATTTCTTGCCCTCGTTCTTCCAACATTCAGCCACACTGCTACTTCTTCTACTTTATATTTTATATCCGGCTGCATTTTTCCTAAAATCATGTCCATCTGTATTTGCGTTTTTTCTGTCACTTTTTTTCTGTCACTTTTTTCTGTCACTTTTTTTCTGTCACTTTTTACTGTTGTCTTTTTTGATTCAATCCCGATAAAGGATAACTGCAAAATTGTCCGATCTGGTGAATACTCTTCTACCACTATTGGCTCAATCCAACCTTGGCTCTCCCAAACAGAATAAATATCTGGCACACCGCTTCCCGCACGCTCACCGATGCCAATCAAATTAAACATTTTCATGAGTGCCTTATTTCTTGGATCAGAAATTCCGCCTTTTAACATTTGCTTTTTTCCAGTACGTATACTTCCCGGATTTTCCAATACAATACCGTCTGATTCCTTCTTAATGACAATACCTCTCGGCAGATAAAAGTCCGTATTTACGATACAATTAGCAAGTGCCTCTCTGATTGCCTTATGAACATGTGTATCGTCTATTCTAACCGCTCCCTCCAATTTGAAAGGCACTTTGACATCCCTCACCAATTTCCCATACACACGGAAAAAGAAATCAAATAGATTTCCTGTCCAATCTCCCGAACTTGACTGCAGACGATCGGTCCAACGAATTTCCGGATCCAGGACCTCCCTAAAATCAAGAAAGTACTCCGGATACTCATATAAAATTTTATACTCGTCCCCAAACATCAGCAATCCCGCCGCTGTCGGATGGAGCCGGCCATCCGCACGAAGCAGTCTTGCCGCGCCAATCCTTTCCAGATAATCTGCATCCCCTAACTGTTCCCAAACATGCTCACTTCGATATGCCATATGCCGGTTACGGTATGCGTGTACTGTCTCCATATTAAGTACATCCATCTGCATATTCTCAAGTATTTTCATGTCCATTGTATCTTCTGTCTGATCACGCAGCAGTGCCTTCACTTCACTCAATGTGCAGTGATAATCCCCTTCCCAATTTCTCCTATATGTTCCTTTAAACATATCTCCTCCTGTATACACAGGCTTCTGTTCCCTCTTTGCCGCCGGGACATGAATTACCATAATAAGATCTTCCCCTATTTGATATGTTCTGATATCCTGTTCTTTCAAAAGATTATGACTTATTTTCTGAGGATTATTGATATTATTCCAGAAATCCTTTAACAGTTTCCCTTCTCCCTGTAAACCTGTTGTGTGCCAACTCCCATCTTTATTTTCTTCTACACCAAGAATAATCACACCGCCATAACAATTTGCAAATGCCGAGTAAGTACTCCATAAAGAATCCGGCAAACCATATCTGGCTTTCTTCACTTCTCGACGGTTATCTTCCCTATACTCGTTAAATTTAGATAATTCAAACATTATTCGGCACCTCCCAAATTATGTATCAAAAACTTCCTTATATGGATGATAATTATACCCGCCTCTCTTTCCGCTTCTCCATACCCTCATACCGTTTTTTTCGATAATATCTTCCGGAACATATCTCAAAATCTGTGATACTGTAGCATTTGTAAGATATGATACTTCATCTAATGTACAACCACATTTACACAAATTATATATAACAACTGCACGCATTTTTTGTGGTGTAAGCGTACTCATTCTTTCATTATCCTTATTTACCGTCTTTATGTCTTCGTCGAACAATGCATTAATTGTATCTTTTTTGGCTGGAAAATATTTTTCTCCCTTCCTAATAACATGAATCGCTGTAGGTTTAATACCTTTTTCTTTATACTCATGCTGTTTTTCCTTTAAGCATTTTGCAAGTCTTTTTACCATTGATGTTTATGGTGATAAGGAAGTATGGAAACTAACTTATCATCAACGCTGACAAACAGAGTGCAGACAAAGCAGAGAACACATCATTCAATCAATGATTAATTCTCTGCTTTGTTAATATAAAGCTTCGAGCCTCTCTATCCTTAAAAACATTATTCAAACATTACTTAAACTAAATACTTTTTGTTATTAGCATATTCATAAAGCAATCTTGTTACTGCCGACAAAATTTCAGAAACTTTAATTTCCCAATTAGAAAATTCTTCTGCTGTCACTCCTGAACGAAAATTTCCATGGGCTATAGAGTTTCTTCGATTTACTAATGCATCAATATCACTTTGACAATTATCGAACAGATCTATGGGTAATCCTACTTTATATAGATTTTTCTGCAATACTATGTACCATAAATTAGACTCTGTGTCTACTATTTGGTCGTCAATATTTAATTCTTGTTCTTTAAAATCCTCAACCTTTTCCATAAAATCAACGCGACGATATAAACGATGTAAACGGGCATCATCTGGCAGTTCCCTACGAAAAATTTCACATTTTCTGTCCAGATTTTCATAAGCAATAAATTCTTTATGCATGCTTGCTACCATCAAGCCCGTGTTTACATCTTTGCGATTTAATCTTTGTGAGTTTAAATATTGTACATACGTCTGTAAACAAATTTTTATATATCCTTCCAGATGCGAATACAATATTAATACTAAACTTTTTCTGTATTTATTTTTGTTTTCTTCTGCAATCTCGTTTAATTGGTTCTTGAAAAAGGCAAGTTCCTCCTGTCGCCAAGCTAACTCTACTTCAAGAGCCGCCCTCAATTCATCTGCCGTCAAGAACCCTGCTCACTCCTTCCATAAATAGCTTTATCCTTGTTCTTACTCCATTTACACTTCCCGTCTTATACGATTGAAGTTCTGTTCCATATTTAATTTGATTTATAATTTCGATAATCGTCTTAGCGCAATCAAACGATATTATTTGTTCTATCAAAGACGCAATCGAAATTGCGATTCCGTCAAAATAGTATAGCACAAATTCATTTTTTATCGTTCCATTAGATGTTCTTCCTGAAAAAGCCTCTTCACCCCAATTTGTATTTATAAACTTAAAAGTTTGTTCAAAAATATTTTTCTCTTTCTGGTAATCAAATTGAATTTCGTCGGTTGTTATTTTTTCTAAATATCTTGTTAAATAATCCGTTACTGGGTATTTATAGTTTTCTATGTCATTTTTTATAGCAAAAAATCTTAAAATAAGTTCTTGATCATATTTCGTTTTTCTTTTTTCTGATGCAATTCTATTAATTACAGACTTAAAATCTTCATTTTTACTACACTCTTCTAAAAAATCAATTCCCTTTGAACCCAATAACCTAATTGTACAATTCCGTATTTCTTGTGCAGATAAGATTTCACCACCTGTATTCAATCGTTTAAACATATGGTACTTTAACGAAATTTCACTCTCTTTCTTAATGACTTCCATACGAACAAAACTTCTTTTTATTTTTATCTGCAAAGCTTTTGGTAAATTATCAAATGTTAATCCGTTCAAATCCTTGACTATATCGCATCCATGCAATACTAAAAAATCATCATCAGTTTCGCCTAAACGTTCTCCTCTAAAATGTAAATAACTGGATATTCTTTGCAATCCATCAATTAATTCATAAACTCCATCATCTGTTTCTATAACAAAAATTGGCGGAACAGGCATCTCTAAGATTAAAGATTCTACGAAACGTGACTGTTTTTCCTCTTCCCACCTAAAGAGTCTTTGATAGTCTGGTGAAATAGTCAATTCCTTATTTTTATACATATCGTACAATTCATTAAATGATACGTCTAAACTTTTTGTTCTAATTTTTATAATTTGACTATCTACATTTTCAATTAAATTTTCTATTGCCATACTTTCCCTCTCTGTTTTCAATTTCTCACATCGTGTAACCATATTTTTATTATAGCAAAATTTACGAAATTAACAATACTTTTCTATCTTGTTACGCAATAGAACACCATTTTCGAGGGTACACATGTAAAACCCTTACCCCGTCATTTCAACGCCCGCAAATCCGCATAAATCAAAGACAAAATAACTCCTACCGCGTAACAAACCCCATAATAAATTGAGGGCGAAAGCAGTTTACTGATTTCGTCCT
>CAOKPU010000042.1 GCA_948470755.1 uncultured Lachnospiraceae bacterium
CACGACGCTCTTCCGATCTCAGGCTGAATGCAAAAGGGAAAACTTATGTGTACCGGGTGATAAACAGCAAAATCCCACATATATTTGATAGAAGATATGTTTATGTAGTGGAAGAAGATCTGGATATGGAAGCGATGAAGCGGGCGGCCGGGCTCTTATGCGGCACTCATGATTTCAGGGCGTTTACATCCAATAAAAGAAGCCGGAAATCTACAATCCGTACGGTGGATTCTATTGGGATAGAAAAAAAAGGGGATGAAATCCTTTTTACGTTTAAGGGGAATGGTTTTTTATATCATATGGTTCGTATTATGGTGGGGACTTTGCTGGAAGCGGGGATGCATAAACGGGACGAGGCGCAGATAGAGAGGCTGCTTAAGGCCGGGACAAGGGACGAGGCCGGCTATCTGGCGCCTGCCAAGGGATTGGCTTTGGTGGAGGTTTTTTATTCGTGAATAAGTCAAGACGCATAAAAATTGTGTTTTTTATATATATTGCGGTAGTCATAAAAGTGATCATATTTAAATATCCGTGGGAAGATCTGAAAGCAATTATGGATACGTGGGAAAAAGGCGTTATTTTAGAAGGCCTGGATACCGCCAATTTTACGTTGTTTAAAACAATAAAAATGTATATCGACTATTCGTATAAGTTGAACAGCTTTGAAAATCTGGTAGGGAACGTAGTGGCATTCGTTCCCTTTGGTTTTCTTCTTCCGTATATACAGGGGAAAAGCCGGAATTTCTTTGTATTATTGTTAAATGCCTTTCTGTTTGTCCTGGGGATCGAGGTATTTCAGTTATTCAGCGCCTTTGGGGCGTTTGATGTGGACGACATCCTTTTAAACTGCTTTGGGGCCGCCTGGGGCTGGGTAATGTTTGCTTTATGGGAGCGGATAAAGAAAAGGCACAAGGCTGCATAAAAATAAATGAAAAGAAAATGAAACCTTTTTACACTTTCAGACGTCTTATATAGGGAAGTGTAAAAAGGTTTTTCTTAAGAAAAAAATAATATTATTTTTGCAGTATTTTTAATTTCTATGGGATATTACTATATAGAAGGCTGTCATACAGCTTTCCTTTAAGCGGGGATAATGAAAAAATTGGAAGATGGGGTATCGGTCGGGGCCTTGGATGCTTTGGATGGATGCGGTGCATGGATTTTAGGGGCTGTGGACGCACGGTTAGAGAAGCGGAAGGCCGGATTGTTACAAGATGAGAGACAATACATATGATGGAGAAAAAAAACGGCAAGGCGGAAGTATCTGTTTCCCAGGCTGCAGATATGGAGGTATTGCAGCAGAAAATAAATACTTATAGCGATCTGCTGTATAGGATTGCGTTTCTGCAGCTTAGGAACAATCAAGACGCGGAAGATGTGGTACAGGAGACGTTCTACCAGTTTATAAAAAGAAAACAGGAATTTGCAACGCCGGAACACGAAAAAGCGTGGCTGATCAAGGTGACTTTAAATGGATGCCGGAAGATATGGCGTTCCGCATGGCATAGGCATATGGATGCTGCGCCGGGCGAAGAGCTGCCTGCAGGCATGGAAGAGTCGGCGGGCAGTGCGATGGAGGAGGATATCCTTAAGAAAGAAAGGAACCGGGAAATTATGGAGGCAGTGATGAAATTGCCGAGAAGGTACCGGGAAGTGATACATTTATTCTATTTTCAGCAAATGAGCATAAAAGAAATCGGCGCCGTAACAAAGCGGAAAGAATCGACAGTGACATCCCAGCTTACAAGAGGCAGGGAGCTGCTTAAAAAAAATCTGAAGGAGGAGTACCGGTATGAATGATTTTAAAGATTGCTATCAGTCTGCAGTGGAAAATATGCATATGCTGGGTATGAAAGAAATTCATATAGATGCTTCTTCGTGTATGGATGAGAGCCGGCATAGCAGATGGGTCATCCGGCAGATGCGCAGGACGATGACAACGGCGTTTTCCGCCGCCTGCCTTTTGTTTGTATGTGGTTTTGGAACGGTAAAAGCGGCCGAATATATCGAAAATGTGATCAAAGTAAATGAATGGGGGTTTGAATCTGCAGATGCCGCCACGATGGCAAGGAATGAAGCGGGTACTGCAGGCCCGTGCATTATATCGGAAGAAGTGAAACTGCCGCAGGAGGATGAAGCCGTCCCGTTGGAAGAATTCGCGGCTAAGGAGGGGACGGGTCATGCGGAAGCATCCGTTGAAAGTGGGGGATCAGCCCGGGTGAACGAAGTTGCGGAAATGGCGGATGTAACAGAGGCAGAGGATGTGCAAAAGCCTGCCGCCTGGGAAGAGGCTCTTCCGGAAATGCCCCTGGAGGAAGCAGGACTGGAAAAACAAAAGGCCATACAGCCGGAAGAAAGGCTTTTTGAAGATGGTGCAAAAGAGGGGGTGTCAGAACAAACAAGGGAAGGGGAAATAGAGGAAATAACGGAAATGGAGGTAAAAAATTACATTTCCTTCGAGGAATTTAAAAAAAATGAAGATATTGTTTTTCCGCAGCCGTTAATAAGTACAGGGACCGGGGGAGAGGACGTAAACGTTACGGTATGCGGCGATTGGGCAATGGCCCGCTATGATATTGACGGGAAGGTAATCTGGGTGGAGAGGACGGATTATGCAAAAACCACAGGCCATGCATCATCCAAGGTATTTCCGGGAGGGGTTTGCAATGAGAGACAGTATACGACGGCGCAGGGCTATGTCTACACATTGGTGGATTCCGTCAAAGAGACGGAGGAAGAGCAGCTCCAGATCCATGGGGCCGTGACGGTGGGTACCTATGAAGCGTATATAGATTTTATGGGATATACGGAGGAAGAGGCAATACAGATTATTGAGAGCATTGATCTAAGCGAATATGAGTAAGTGTCCGTGCCTTGTTGTGGAGGAGAGGCCAGGCGGACGGATTACAACTGGGAAATATAAGGGTTAAGGTTTTGAGAGAGGAGGAAACCGGATGAAAAATGTATTGATTTATAATCAAAATGAAACAAATATGGAGGTTCTCAAAATTTTTCTGGCGCAGGAAGGATATCAGGTTTTTGTAGTCAGAAAATTGGAGGATGTGATTCAAAGGGTGAGGGAGAAAGATATCCACTTAGTGGTGATGGATATTGATTTTCCTAAGAATGATGGGATCGAACGGCTAAAGGCGATAAGGGATGCGGACAGGATGCCGATTATTGTCCTGTCGGCTAATGACAAAGAACAGATGAAAATTGCTGCGCTCAATGCAGGGGCGGATGATTATGTGATCCATCCGTTTCATCCGCTTGAGTTTATGGCGAGGATCAACGGCCAGTTCAGGAGGTATACACAGTTGGCGCGCATGAGGGAAAATATCAATAGGATATACAGGGTGGATGATCTTGTAATGGACGATGTACTCAGGAAGGTAACGGTAGCCGGGAAGGAAGTCAGCCTGACGCCCATAGAATACAAGATCCTCCGTCTGCTTGTGCAGGAAAAAGGAAAAGTTTTTTCCATCAATCAAATCTATGAGTCGATCTGGAATATGCAGGCGATTGGTGCGGATAATACGATTGCGGTACATATCAGGCATATCAGGGAAAAGATTGAACAGAATCCAAAGGAACCCCATTACCTGAAAGTCGTATGGGGGACTGGATATAAAGTAGGATGACCGAAAGGGTCGTCCCTTTGACGCTTGGAGCGCGGCTGCGCAAGCAGCCGTTTTCCTCTGCGCGCCGTGTATATCCTCCCGAAAAGCCTTATATTAGGGATTCCTGGTAAGCCGGAACATACCCATCAGTTTTTTCAGCAAGACAGCCTGCGCGCTAAGCTGCTGGCTGGTAGCGGCGCTTTCCTGCGCGGTGGCTGAATTGGTCTGTACGACTTCCGAAATCTGCATAACGCGGTTTTGGATATGGGAAACGGAATCTGCCTGCATCAGGGAAGCATCGGCGATCTGGCTGATGCTTTCCATTACTTCATTCGTGCCGGATACAACAGAAGAAAGCTGTTCAGCAGTGATGCTGGCAATCTTTGTTCCCTGCTCTACGGTTTGGATGGAACGTCCGATCAATTCCGCAGTGGATTGGGAAGCTTCGGAACTCATCCCTGCAAGGCTGCGCACTTCTTCTGCGACAACGGCGAACCCCTTGCCGTTTTCCCCTGCCCGCGCGGCTTCGACGGCTGCATTTAAGGCAAGGATATTCGTCTGGGAGGCGATGCCTTCAATAGTCTTGATAATCTTTTCAATTTCCTTGGAACTGTTGCTGATCTCCTCCATGGCATGTATCATTTCCTGCATATGCTGATTGCTTTCCAGCACATGGGCGTCCACGTCGTTCATTGTCAGGCTGGCCTGTTTGGCGTTTTCTGCCGTTTGGGATATCTGAAGGGAGATGCTGCGTACCGTCTCTTCTAGTTCTTCCACGGCGTTCGTCTGTTCCATTGCCCCCTGGCTTAGTATCTGCGCGCCGTCGGCAACCTGTCCGGAACCGCTTGTAATAAGGTCCGAACTATCTGTAATCTGATAAAGAGTATTATTGAGCTTTAGCAGGATATTGTCCAGGGAAACCCGGATAGCCGAAAAATCTCCTATATATTGGTGGGTAGGCTTCATAGTCAGGTTGCCTTCGGAAATCGCAGCCAGGATATCGGAAATCTCTTCTATGTATTCGGTTAATCGATGGATGGTATTGTCAAAAATTTTTGCCAGATATCCGATTTCATCATTAGAGTGGATGCCGGCTGTCAGATTCTTGGAGATACCGGTGCGCAAATCGCCCTGCTCCATATATTGCGCCAATGTCGTCAGATTGGCAAGGGGCCACGAAACGGCACGTTTCAGATAAATAGAAATCAATAGGATTCCCAGGACGATTAGGGCTGTACCGGCGGCAGCGGATAAAAGCACTGCCAGGTTAATCTGCTTGAGGGCTTCGGCGGTGGAAATGCCGGCAAAGATTAAGCCGTTGATTTGCCCATTGGCATCTGTCGTGGGTACATAAGAACAAAGGTGCTGCGTACCCAGGATTTCAGCCGTCCCTACGTAGCTGTCCCCTTGTTCCAGCACAATGGACGTCAGTTCATCGGAAAGTTTTGTGCCGACGGCGCGTACCCCATCCTGCTGGATTGTAGTATAAGCACGTTCGTTTCCATGGAAAATAGTAAATTCACAGCCAAGGTTCATGCTTAAGTCATCTAAAAGCTGTGTTTTATCTTCTGGACCGGAATAATTTTCCAATTCGTAAGACAGCATTTGGGTGGCGTTTACGCATTGCTGCTGTAGCAGATCCGTTGTGAGCCTATAAGACATAACAATGCATATGGCGACTACGGCGATAATGCTGAGTCCCTGCATCCATACTGCCAGATTGCCTACTTTGCGTCCAATTCTTTTTGTTGTTTTTGCAAATCTTTTACTGTTTTTCATAGCAATTCACCTCAAAATTGATAATAAAGCGGCATGATGTTTTTATGCCGGATACATAATATATTAATAAGAAACAAAATAAATTTCAAGGGGAAGACGGTTATTTTTCCCGGCCGGCCGGATTGCGATGAGGGAATGAGACGGGTCAGAACCCTTCCGCTTTCCGCTGCTTCCTCATTTCGCGCCTTTTCACGCCTGCTTCCCATTCCGCTTTTTCCGATTCGGTCCGGATGACGATTCCGGGAACAGGAGTAGGTTTGCCTAGTTTGTCAATAGCGACTAAAGTTAAATATGCCCTGTTAATTGGTTTTCTGATGCCTTCCAAACTTTCGATATAAGTATCTACCCGTATTTCCATCGATGTCTTCCCTACAAAAGTCGGCCTTCCGATGAGGACGATCAAATCGCCAAGATATGCGCCCCGGATGAATTTCAGATTATCGACGGAAGCCGTTATTACGTTTGTTTGTGCGTGCCGGATGCCCACAAGCCCGGCAAGTTCATCGATCCATTCCATGAGTTTTCCGCCGAACAGCCTTCCGGCCCCGTTTAAATGTTCCGGTCTTACCTGATAAATTTGTTCTATCGTAGATTCCGCTACTGTTTTTTCCTTTTTTCTTTCCATGGCCTGCTCCTGAATGGACATCCCCTAAGGGATGACCGAATTTACATGATTCTTATTATATTATGAAGTATGGGAATCTGCAATACTGAGGCCGGTGGGTGCTGGATGACGAAAAACATGGATGCCCGGATCGTAAAGGGCAATAAGCGGAAGGAGAAGACCGTCGGAAAACTGTGAAATAAGGTGCAACACATATTGAATTGTGAGTTTTGCTGAAAATGATTGTCATGAATTGTGCAATATAGGGAAAAATAGAAAAAGGATTGACAGAAAATCAGCAGTTGTGTATGATGAAAATGAAACAAGGGAACGTTCCCATAAATATAAGACCGGGAGCGTTTTTCTAAAAAAGAAAAAGGGAACGTTCCCAAAACGTGTATAGAGCATAGGAAACAAAGGAGAAGAGAAATGAAGAAAAGATTATTAGCATTGGCACTGGGTTTGGCAATGGCGATTACGGTTTTTGCAGGCTGCGGTTCTGCAAATGGCAATGCAGCGGCGGAAAATGTAAAGGATCCCGGGCAGGAGGCGGATGCGTCTGAGACGGGAAAAGGATATAAAATGGGGATTTCCGTGCTGAATCTTACCGGGCAGTTTTTTATCCAACTGGTGGATGCGGCACAGGCGGAATGCGACGCGAGAGGGTATACATTGATGACGAACGCCTGCGACAGTGATTCTGCCAATCAGATCGATGCGTTGGAAAACTTTATTTCCGCAGGCTGCAACGCTATCATTGTCTGTGCCGTGGACGTGGAAGCGGCGGCTCCGGTCATTGCAAAGGCAAAAGAGCAGGGGATCGCAGTGGTATGTCTGACTTCAAAAATAGAAGGTTATGATGCATATATCGGATGTGAAGAATATGTGCTTGGCTATACGCAGGGCTGCGCGGTGGGAAAGAGGATTGCTGAAATGTACGGCACGGAAGAAGAAGTCCAGGCGGCGACTCTTAATTATGATTTGATTGAGTCTGTTATCGCACGTAAACAGGGAATTATGGAAGGCGTGCAGGAGTATGCTCCTAATGTGGTATTTGTAGCGGATGCAACGGCAGCGGATCAGGAGGAAGGCATGACGAACACGGAGAATTTTCTTCAGGCAAACCCGGATTTGAAAGTTGTCTGCGGCGTATCCGATGGAGCCGCGCTCGGCGCTTATCAGGCATTTAAAGCGGCAGGGCTGACGGATCGGGATCAGTATCTGATTGCCGGGATCGATGCTACGGACGAAGCCTTAAAGTTAATTGGGGAATCCACCATTTATCAGGTATCCGTCAGCCAGAACCCGACGGCGACAGGAAAAGATCTGGTAGTAACGGCTGCCAATGTATTGGATGGAACGGGTTTTGAAAAGGATAGTTTATTCGATCTGCAGGCAGTGACCGACGCTAATGTAGCGGATTACCAGTAGAAGGATGGAGCATAGGAGAAATCTGAAATGAAACCGGTTCTTGAATTAAAAAATGTAACAAAAGAATATCCTGGGGCTTTGGCCTTGGATGGGATGAACTTAAAAGTATATCCGGGAGAAGTACACGCCCTCATGGGAGAAAACGGCGCGGGCAAGTCAACTCTTATTAAAGTGGTTTCCGGCGCAATAAAGGCCAATGCCGGCAGCATCGTGTTTGACGGGAACAGTTATGATTCCATGACGCCGGCCCTGTCCAAAAAGCTGGGGATCGGGGTCGTCTATCAGGAATTCAATCTGGTTCCGGAACTGTCTGTGGCGGAAAATGTATTCTTGGGGCAAAAATTGACGAAAGGGTTCTTCATTAACCGGAAATTGATGAATGAAGAAGCAAAGAAACTGATGGATGAATTCGGGATCGATGTGGATGTGACGGAAGAGGTAAAGAATCTTACTGTGGCATATCAGCAATTAGTGGAGATTGCAAAAACAATTTCATCGGATGTCAAAGTGCTTGTGATGGATGAACCGTCGGCTCCGCTTACCAACCGTGAGATCGATGCTTTGTTTGGCATCGTACGGCGGCTGAAGGAAAAGGGGACTGCGGTCATCTACATTTCCCATCGGATGGAAGAAATCTTTGCGCTGGCTGACCGCGTAACCGTCATGCGCGACGGGAAATATGTTGGAACGGAACCGATCTCGGAAATCACACAGGATGAGCTGATTAAAATGATGGTTGGACGTTCCCTGGATGAACAATTTCCTGTTGTGGAAAAAGAAATCGGGGAAGTGGTTTTGGAAGTGCGCGGGTTATGCACGGAAGCGTTGCTGAAAGATATCAGTTTTAAAGTGCATAAAGGGGAGATCCTTGGGCTGGCCGGATTGGTAGGCGCGGGCCGGACGGAGACTGCACGCGCTATTTTTGGGGCCGACCCGAAGTCGGCGGGTAAGATTATCGTTCATGGGAAAGAAAAAAATATTACCTGTCCTCGGGTTGCGATTGCGGAAGGGATTGCCTATATCCCGGAGGATAGGAAAAAACATGGCGCGCTGTTAGGAATGTCAATCCGGGAAAATATATCGTTTATAGCCATCAAAGATATTTCCAGGCTTGGTTTTGTCAGCCGGAAAGAAGATGCGGCGATGTCGGATCGATATATTAAAGATTTGTCCATTAAGACTCCGACGAAGGAACAATTGACGAAGAACCTGTCGGGGGGCAATCAGCAGAAAGTAGTTTTGGCAAAATCTTTGGCGAGCCATTCGGATATTATTATTTTTGACGAACCAACCAGAGGCATCGACGTGGGGGCAAAAAAGGAAATCTATGTGCTGATGAACGAATTGGCCGCCCGGGGGATGGCGATCATTATGATTTCCTCCGAGATGCCGGAACTGCTCGGCATGTCGGACCGGGTATTGGTGATGCATGAAGGAGAGATTACGGGAGAATTGACGCGGGAGGAAGCAACGCAGGAAAGGATCCTGGGGCTTGCCTCAGGAATCAGGTAAGGAGTGGGATATGAAACGATTATTAAAGAAATTCAGCACATTGATTATACTGCTGGCTCTGTTTATCTTATTTTCCGTTGCATCGGAAAATTTCCTTAAGGTAAATAACATTTTAAATATATTAAGACAAATTTCGGTATTGGGGATCCTGACTTGCGGAATGACGTTTGTGATTATATCCGGAGGCATGGATCTGACGGTAGGGGCTTATCTGGGGTTGACAGGAGTGATTGCCGCAAAGTTTATGGGAGATATGGGGCTGCCGATCATAGCGGCGTTGATATTGACGCTGTTGATCATTACGTTGATCGGGCTGATGACGGGCTGCCTCATTGTGGGGCTGGATGTGTCTGCAATCGTTGTTACGCTTGGGATGATGACGGTAGTACGCGGTTTGGCTTATATCATATCGGGAGGATTGCCGGTTTATGACCTGCCGGAAGCAATAGTCAATTTTGGACAGGGGTATGTGTTGAATATTCCCATTCCCGTTATTGTGATGCTGTTGATCGTAGCAGTTATGGCGTTGATATTGAAGTATTCTTATTTTGGGCGTTATATCTATGCCATTGGCGGCAATGTAGAGGCCGCAAAACTGGCAGGCGTGGCAGTCGGGAAGATTACGGCTTCCCTCTATGCGATTAGCGCTTTCCTGGCTGCCGTAGCAGGGATCGTATTGGCGGGACGCATCAGTTCCGGGGCCCCGGCGTCGGGAAATGGTACGGAAATGGACGTAGTGACGGCGGTAGTGATCGGCGGGGTAAGTGTCAACGGAGGAAAGGGTTCCATGGCAGGCGCTTTTTTTGGCGCAGTGATTATTGGGATCTTAAGCAACGGCCTGACAATTTTGAATGTGGGAGAATATTATCAACAGGTAGTAAAAGGCGCGGTCCTGATCTTTGCAGTGGCGTTCGATGTGCTGGCAAATCGAGAAAAGGTAAAGCGCATAAAAGAAGCCTGATGGATAAGCCGGAGGAATGTATGAAAAGTATATTGTGTTATGGAGATTCCAATACATATGGATTGATGCCGGATCTGCAAAACAGATATCCGCGGGATGTCCGCTGGACAGGTGTGCTTCAGAAGCTTTTGGGGGAGGACTATTATATTATTGAAGAGGGGCTTGGCGGAAGGACGACGGTATGGGACGATCCGGTGGAGGAATATAAAAACGGGAAGAAATATCTGCTTCCTTGCCTTGACAGCCATAAACCCCTTGATCTGGTAATCGTTATGTTAGGGACCAATGACTTGAAAGGACGTTATTCCCTGTCGCCGTATGAGGTTGGGGGCGGTATGGAGAATCTGGTAAAAATACTTTTGAAATCGGATGCGGGAATTGGCTTTAAGCCGCCAAAAGTACTGCTTGCGGCGCCGGTTCCCATACACAGCGTAGGACGGGCGATGGATTTGGATCAGATGATCCCGGACATGGAAAAGAGAAGCAGTATGCTTTCTTATTATTATAAGGATATTGCCGGAAGGTATGGGATTCCTTATATAGATCCGGCCGGGGAAATAGAACTGAATAATATTGACGGCATCCACTATTCGGAAAAAGGGCATATGAGGATGGCGGAGCTGATGAAAGAGAAAATTGTAGAAATCCTTGGATAAAGAGGGGGAATGTGCTATACTGTCTCTGAAAATACGAGATAAGAGGAAATCAAATGGTGACGATATTTGATGTGGCGAAAGAGGCAGGCGTTTCAAAATCAACGGTATCAAGGGTGATCAACCACGACGTGAGGGTAAAGGATAATACAAGGGCGGCGGTGGAGGCGGCAATAGAAAAGCTGAACTATTCCCCCAGCTTTATGGCGCAGGCAATCCGTACAAGGAAAACACATACCATTGCTTTTATGGTACCCGAGTATAGCAATATTTTTTATACGGAGATGTTCCGGGGGGTGGAGGACGCAGCTTTAGAGCATGGATACATGGTGCTGGTATGCAATACCGAACGCCATGCGATGAGCGAAATAGAATATGCACAGGAGCTGTTAAAACGGAATATTGACGGGATCATATACAATACTTACCGGATGGACGATGAAATGGCGGAATATCTCCAGAATGTGGAGAAGAAGATCCCGATCGTATATATGAATAAAGCGGTTGAGAGGGATAAGGATGCGCCCCATGTGTATACGGATGGCTTGCCCAGCACGAAAAACGCCGTGCAGTATCTGTATGGGAAAGGGAAGAAGAAGATTGGCTATGTAATGAATTCTGAGGACATCAGCATTATCGTTGATCGGTTTTACGGCTATCTCCAAGGCTTGGAAGCCTGCGGCTTAAAGAAGAACGAAAAATGGGTTTACCGGGTGCGTCGGGAAAATGAACCGGATTATATCAAATTGGGCAAAGACGCCGCAAAGTATTATTTGTCGTTAGAGGACAGGCCGGATGCGATCCTTACGGCGATTGACATGATCGGGATCGGCTGCGTCAAAGGGTTTCAGGCGGCGGGGATAAAGATTCCGGAAGAGATGAGCGTGATTGGGTTTGATAATGTATTTTTAAGTGAATTGGTCGATCCGCCCCTTACCACGATCGGGCAGCCGATCCGGGAAATGGGACAAGCTGCGGCAGAAATCCTGATTTCTATTCTGGAAGGGAAGTCATGCAGGAATACGGTTGTTTTTCAGGGGGATCTGATCGTAAGGGGTACGACATAAGGTTTTAGCAATTTACAAACATAAGGCGGGGCGGGAAAGACAGGGACGTTTTTCCTGCCCTGTTGTGCTGAACATAAGGATGTCCCGTAAATCATGGCATCCGTTGTTCTTGAAAGCGGTTCCTTTTTGTCATTGATGGAATGAATGCGATATGGTAATATGATAAATAAAGTTGCATTTCACGTATAAGACCCAATATTTCGAGGAAGGAAAATCATCATGAAGAAAATTATTACCAAACGTCTTTCAGCCTATATGCTAATAGCATTATTAGTTACGATTACTGCCATTTTCGCGCTGCAGACGGTAGTCAGCCAAAGGAATAATACGGCTTCCAGTACGGCAAAGCTGGAGGATGTAAAAGCGAAATTGGCAAGCAATGAAGAGAATATTCAAAACCTGACGGAAAACCTGAGTGAAGATAATCTGGCCAAAACAAGGGCTTTTGCGGACTTGATCGCGGCCGACCGTTCCGTGATTGAGGATGCGGCTAAGTTAAATTCGATAAAAGACAGGCTTAAGGTAAATGAACTCCATGTGATTGATGAGGACGGGATTATTACGGAAAGCACGATCGATGCATATGTTGGTTTTGACATGAAGAGCGGCGAGCAGTCCAACGCATTTATGGTTATCGTGGATGACCCTTCGATTGAAATTGCGCAGGAGCCGCAGGTAAATGTGGCGGAAGGGATAGTTATGCAATACATAGGCGTGGCAAGGAAAGATGCGCCAGGGCTGGTACAGGTGGGCGTGCGTCCGGAAGTGTTGGAAAATATGCTGGCAGGGACAGAGATAAATGCGGTGTTGAAGGAAATAGATTTTGGGGAAAACGGTTATGTTTACGCCATTGATGCGGAAAGCGGACAGATACTGGCACACAAGAATGATTCCCTGATTGGGGCGTCGGCTGCGGAGGCAGGATTCCCCGAGGAATTGACAGGAAAAGGCAAGGCAGCCATCGATGGGGAAAAGGGGTATTATTTTGCCCAGGAATATGAAGGGAAGATTATCGGGACATTCCTGCCGTCGGGAGAGTACTATGCACAGAGAAATAACCAGACTCTTGTGGTGTCTATCAGCATGGCGGTTATTTTTGGGGCGCTGCTGCTTATGATCAACCATATGGTTGACGATAAGATCGTGCGCGGGATCAACCAAATTATGAACTCCATGAAAGGGATCGCAGAAGGGGATTTTGGGATTGCCGTGGATGTAAAAGGGACCCCTGAGTTTGTCCAGTTGTCCGGGAATATTAATACGATGGTGGACAGCATCTGCCGGAATATGGAAGAGAATGAGAAACTGTTGGGGCGGCAGAAGGAAGACATGGAAAGTAACAGGACGTTGATCCGGAATGTCAAGAACGCCTGTATGGATCTGGAGCATGTGTCCGGGGAAACGCTGGAAAATGCGGATCATATTTATAATGGGACAGGAGAGCAGGAAAGAGCGGTAGAAGACCTGAAGCAGATTATGAGTATGCTGACCCAGGAATTGAACAGCAGCGTGGCAGTATCCGTGGATGTGGCCGAAGAAACCGGTGAAACGGCGGAGAAGATCCAGCAGACTCAGTCGCAGATGGAGCTGCTGAAAGATTCCATGCAGAAAATCAGCGATATGTCCGTGGCAATCGAGCAGATTATAGATGAAATCAATTCCATCGCGCAGCAGACGAATATGCTTTCCCTAAACGCTTCCATTGAAGCGGCGCGGGCGGGAGAAATGGGGAAAGGCTTTGCCGTGGTGGCGACGCAGGTAGGGGAACTGGCGGCCAGAAGCGCACAGGCGGCAAAAGAAACTAATGAACTGATTATGAATTCTATCAAGGCAGTAGAAGATGGGAAGGAAATCACAGACCGTACCGCAGAAGCTTTTGGCATTGTGGTGGAGAAGATGGGAAGAACGAGCCATAATATAGAAAAGATCACCGGCATGGTAAGGGGAAACGTAGGGATCGTGGATAGTGCGGTGGATCAGATTGGAAGGATCTCCGGCGTAGTGGAACGGAATGTGGAAATTTCCCATAATACAAAACAGGTATCTTCCAATATGGCGGAAATTACCGGGAAATTGCTGGAAATGGTGGAAGCTGATGAAATGATGTGACAAATGGGAAAAGAGTGAAGATGGAGGACGGAAAGAAATTATACTTATTTGAAGAAGCGCCCATACCAAAGGCAGTGATGTCCATGGCGGTGCCTACGGTCATCAGTTCTTTGGTAATGGTGATTTATAATCTTGCGGACACTTATTTTGTGGGGATGCTGAACAATCCGGTGGAAAATGCAGCGGTGACTTTGGCAGCCCCTGTCCTTCTTGCCTTTAATGCGGTCAATAATTTATTCGGAGTGGGCAGTTCCAGTATGATGAGCCGGGCGTTGGGAAGTAAGAATTATGAAATGGTACGCAAGGTTTCTGCGTTCGGATTTTACTGTACCGTGTTTTGCAGCCTGATGTTTTCTTTGCTTTGTACGGCAGGGAAGGATCCGTTGCTGGCATTATTGGGAACGGATGAGGTAACTTTTACGGCAACAGGGGAATACTTAAAATGGACGGTCTGCTTCGGCGCCGTACCGGCCATTCTTAATGTGGTGATGGCTTATATGGTCCGTTCCGAAGGAAGTACGCTCCATGCCAGCGTTGGGACGATGAGCGGATGTCTTCTTAATATTGTTCTGGATCCGTTTTTTATCCTGCCCTGGGGCCTTAATATGGGTGCGGCGGGGGCAGGGCTTGCCACTTTTTTATCAAATTGTGCAGCCTGCATTTATTTCTTTATACTGCTATACGTGAAAAGGAAGAATACCTATGTATGCATTAATCCAAAGATGTTCCGGCTAAAGAAGGAAGTGGTGGCCGGCGTATGCGGCGTAGGGATTCCGGCTGCCATCCAGAATCTGTTGAATGTGACGGGTATGACGGTATTGAACAATTTTACTTCCTCTTTTGGAGCGGATGCGGTAGCGGCTATGGGGATTGCGCAGAAAATCAATATGGTGCCTATGAATGTGGCTTTTGGTTTTTCCCAGGGCATTATGCCGCTGATTAGCTATAACTACGCATCGGGGGATCGTAAAAGGATGCGGCAGGCTATTTTGTTTTCCGCCAGGAATACTGTCTCCATCCTGGCGGCGATAGCCCTTTGTTATTATTTATGGGCGGGAGGATGGATCAGGCTGTTTATTCAGAATGAAAGCATTGTAGCCTATGGGACGAGCTTTTTAAGAGGGCTTTGTCTTGCCCTGCCGTTTTTATGCATGGATTTTTTAGCGGTGGGAGTCTTCCAGGCGGTAGGGATGGGGAAAAAAGCATTTTTCTTTGCTATCCTAAGAAAAATCATTATGGAGATACCGGCCATATTCATCTTGAATGCATTGTTCCCTCTTTATGGGCTGGCTTATGCGCAGGCGGTAACGGAAGTGATACTGGCGGTGGCGGCTGTGCTTGTATTAAAGAGGATGGTGGCAGGGCAGCCCGTGAAAAAGGGATAGCTCATAAGTCGGCCTGAAAAACAAAAACTCCGGTTGACAGAAAATGACAAATGCTTTATATTAAATGGAAGAACATTTGTTCCTTTTGCGGAAATATGGAAGAACAGAGGGAAAGCATATGCGGATTCTACAAATATTATGGGATAGGAGGGATTTTTTCCTGACTTGCCTGTTGGAACATGTAAGGATATCATTGACGGCGGTAATCTGCGCGGGGACGCTGGGCGTTTTAACGGGAATCATTATCAGCAGACATAAAAAGGCGGCAAACGTTGTCCTGGGGATTATTAATGTGGTTTATACGATCCCTTCGATCTCCCTGTTGGGTTTTTTGATCCCGTTTACCGGGATCGGCAATAAGACGGCCGTGATAGCGCTGACGGTTTATGGGCTTCTCCCGATCGTAAGGAATACTTATACCGGCCTGGTTAATGTGGATGCCAGTATTTTAGAGGTGGCGGAGGGGCTTGGCGCAGACAAATGGCAGATGCTGTCCGGGATCAGGCTGCCTTTGGCGCTTCCGGTGATCATAAGCGGTTTCCGTAATATGGTGGTTATGATCATTGCCATGGGAGGCATCGCATCTTTTATAGGGGCAGGGGGCCTGGGGGCCGCAATTTACCGGGGGATTACGACCTATAATATGACGCTGACGGCGGCGGGTTCTTTATTGATCGCAATGTTCGCCCTGTTTAGCGACTGGCTTCTTGCCAAGGCGGAAAAGGCGGCGGGCAGGAGGTACGGCATTGAATAAAGTGATAGAAATAAGGGATTGCACGGCGGCTTATGGGGAAAATAAAGTTTTAGATCATGTGTCTTTGCATATAGACAAAGGCGAGTTTGTGGTGATCATCGGTCCTTCCGGCTGCGGAAAGACGACCCTGCTCAAAATGATAAACGGCCTTGTTGCCCCGGTGGAAGGGGAAGTGAAAATCAAAGGGGAATCTTTGGCAGACTGCGATCTGGTCGCCATGCGCAGGAGTATTGGTTATGCGGTGCAGGGGGCAAAACTGTTTCCCCATAAGAGAGTGGAAGAAAATATATGTTATGTTCCCGGGCTGGTAAAGAAAATGACGGCAGAAGACAGAAGGGAGCTGGCCGGACGAATGTTGGAACTGGTACAGCTCCCCAGGGAATTGGCCTCCCGTTTTCCAAGCCAGCTTTCCGGCGGGCAGAAGCAGAGGGTCGGAATAGCCAGGGCGATCGCCGCAAAACCGGATATTCTCCTGATGGATGAGCCTTTCGGCGCTGTGGATGAGATTACGCGGAAGGGTTTGCAGGAAGAATTGCTTGCATTGCAGCAAAAGACAGGGATGACGGTGGTGTTTATTACCCATGATATCGGGGAAGCCTTTAAATTAGGGAGCCGTATCCTGATTATGAAAGAAGGGATGATCTGGCAGGAAGGGATGAAAGAGGAACTGTTGAGGAATCCAAGGGATGGATTTGTTAAGAAGCTGCTCGACAGATAGGATGATTGTCCGGAGTTCTTTCCCAAAAGAGCTTTATGTTGATTTGGAAGAAAAGAAGCGGCGGATGGGAAAATAAAGTTTTCAGCCGGTAAGTTTGTGCCGGCGCGGCGTTCACAAACTTGTTATGCGCATAAAGCCGCGCAGAAATGGAGAGGAATATGAAACGTATGAAAAAGGGTATTGTCGGTATAGTTCTTGCAGGATTAGTATTTGGCTTATGCGCCTGCGGGGAAAAGGGGACGGTGAAAATCGCATCGAAACCAATGACGGAACAGTATATCCTGACAGAGATCATCGCGCAGTTGATCGAAGAGGAAACAGGATACGAGGTGGAGATCACGAAGGGTATCGGAGGAGGGACGACAAACATCCATCCTGCGCTGCTGGAAGGGGAATTCGATTTATATCCGGAATATACGAGGACGGCATGGCTGAATGTATTGAAAAAGGAAGAGATGGAGAAAGACGATGATAAATTGTATGCAGGCCTTTTGGAAGAGTATGATAAAATGGGGCTGACATGGACGGGTCTATACGGGTTTTCCAACACTTATGGGCTTGCGGTAAAGAAAGAGACGGCCAGCCGGTACGGACTCTCCACTTACTCGGATCTGGCGGCGGCTTCCGGTGAGCTGGTTTTTGGAGGGAACCCGGATTATATTGAGCTGGAAACGGGATATCCGAGGCTTTGTGAGGCTTATCATATGGCATTTAAAGGTACGGCGCAGATGGAAATCGCGTTAAAATATGAGGCATTGAAAAACGGGGAAGTGGATGTGATCAACGCATTTACTACGGATGCCCAACTGGCGGCCAATGATCTGGTATTGCTGACGGATGACAATGTGTTTTTTGAAACATTCGATGCCGGTACGGTTGTCAGGAAAGATGCGCTGGAGAAATACCCGAAGCTTCAGGGAACGCTGGAAAAGTTGAACGGCCTGATCTCAGAGGATGAAATGCAGAAAATGAATTATGAAGTAGAGGTAAATGGGAAGGAAGATAAGGAAGTGGCAAGGCAGTTTCTGGAAAGCAAAGGGCTGCTCGGCGATTCAGCCGCGGAATAATAAAACGGGGAAGAACGGATGTAAGGGTTGTCTGCGCTAAAGGTTGGCGGGCAGCCCTTTTTCTGTTATAAAATGAGCATAGCGGTTTACATTTTTAAACGGTTTGGCTATAATTAAAAGTAAATCTTTTGCGCGCAAATCCGGAGACAGCCCAAAGACTGCGGGCTGAAAGAAAGGTATGGTTATTAAAATGTCGATTGAAAGAGTAAGGGCTTATTTTGAAAAATATAAAATGGCAGAAAGGATCCGGGAATTCGATGTGTCCAGCGCTACGGTGGAACTGGCGGCTGCGGCTCTTTGTTGTGAACCGCGAAGGATAGCGAAAACGCTCTCTTTTTTAGTGGACGGGCATGCGGTACTGGTAGTGGCTGCCGGGGATGCCAGGATCGATAATTCCAAATATAAAGCGCAGTTTTGCACGAAGGCGAAGATGCTTTCGCCAATGGAAGTAAAAGAGCTTGTAGGACATGCCGTAGGAGGGGTATGCCCCTTTGCGGTAAATGAGGGGGCAAGGGTATATCTGGATGTGTCGTTAAAGCGTTTTGAGACTGTCTATCCTGCGTGCGGCAGTGCAAGCAGTGCGATAGAGCTGACGATTCCCGAGTTGGAAGAGCATTCCCGGCCGATTGGCTGGGTGGATGTGTGCAAAGGTTATATGTGAGGGGAAAACAGGATAGACGATAGGGATATAAAGCGCGGATTCAGCACCGGGACGCTGTCGGCGCCGGCCGAAAGGCCGCAGGTTGAGGAAAGGGAATGGGTATGGATATGGCTGAAAAGAATCTTGATTTTGATAAAGTGATCGATAGGAGAAATACAAAATCATTAAAGTATGATTTTGCGGTAAAAATGGGTATGCCGGAGGATATCCTGCCGCTTTGGGTGGCGGATATGGATTTTCAGGTTTCTTCTTATATACAGGAAGCGCTGATCCGTCAGGCGGAGCATGGGATATTTGGTTATAGCGATGTACAGGGGGAATATTTTGAAATCGTAAAGGCTTGGATGAAGCGGCGGCATGGATGGGAAATTAAGGAAGACTGGCTGGTAAAAACGCCGGGGATCGTATTTGCACTGGCCATGGCTGTAAAAGCTTTTACCAGCCCGGGGGATTGTATATTGATCCAGCAGCCGGTTTATTATCCTTTTAAAAGAATCATAGAGTCCAACGGACGGAAGATGGCCAGTAACACGCTGGTTTATAAAGACAAAGAGTATGTGATGGATTTTGAGGATTTTGAGGATAAGATCGTAAAGGAAAAGGTGAAGATGTTCCTCCTTTGCAGCCCGCATAATCCGGTAGGGCGCGTCTGGTCGCCGGAAGAATTGATGCGGCTGGGGGATATCTGCTACAAGCATCATGTGATCGTGGTGAGCGATGAGATCCATGCGGATTTTGCGTTCCGAAGGCCGCATCATGTATTTGCCGGGTTAAAAAAAGAGTATGAGGAGATGACGGTTACATGTACTTCGCCCAGCAAGACATTCAATCTGGCCGGACTGCAGTTATCCAATATTTTTATCGGAAACCCCGAGTTAAGAAATGCATTTGAAAGACAGATTGCTTTGACGGGATATAACGAAATCAATGTAATGGGCCTGGTGGCCTGCGAGGCGGCTTATAAAGACGGGGACGAGTGGTATGACGCCATGCATCAATATGTAAAGAAGAATTTGGAATATACAAGGGAATACGTGGAGAAAAATATTCCGGGGATAACGATGGCAAAGCATGAAGGGACTTATCTGGCTTGGCTGGATTGTAATGGGCTGGGGCTGCCCATGGAGGAGCAGGAAGCGAGGATGGTCCATCAAGCCAGAGTATGGCTGGATAGCGGCATCATGTTTGGCGAGGGCGGCGCCGGGTTCTGGCGCGTCAATACGGCATGCCCAAGAAAGACTTTGGAAGAGGCGCTTTGGCGGATAAAGAATGCGTTTGGAGCTTAATGCATCAAGGCGGTGATCGATGTCCCGTTAAGGGCATTCAGGCACCAAAGGAGGTTTTTGGAATATATTGTAGAATATAGGGGATGCGGAAAGTTTGATAGCTAGGAAAGAGGAAGCGCATACCAGGGAGGCGGAAAGATTGAAAATGATAATTTTCAATCGGGAGATTTGTGACGTGTGTTGCTTGCCGCAAACCCGTTATACGCAAAAAGCAGCGCAGGAATGGAGAAAAAATGAAGATTGTATTAGTATGCGGGCAGAATCATAAAGGTTCTACTTATCATGTCGGCAGATGTCTGGCTGAAAAACTGGGCGGGGAGATTGTAGAATTTTTCCTGCCGAAAGATTTTGGGGAATATTGCGTAGGATGTACCAATTGTTTTATGAAAGGGGAAGACGCCTGTCCTCACTATCAAAAACTGCATCCCATTACAAAAGCGATGGATGATGCGGATGTGCTGATTTTTGCCAGTCCGGTATATGTGTATCATGTAACGGGTTCCATGAAATCGTTTTTGGATCATTATGGATACCGGTGGATGGTACACCGTCCGGAGGAGAAAATGTTTGCGAAACAGGCGGTATGTATTTCAACGGCGGCCGGGGCTGGGTGCAGGACGACGGACAAAGATATGGCGGACAGCTTGTTTTTCTGGGGAGTTCCTAAAATTTACCGGTATGGACTGGCAGTACAGGCGGTTGCATGGAAGGGAGTGAAGAAAAGCATCCGGAACAAAATGGAGAAGGATATGGATGTTTTAGCGAAAAAGATAAATAGGAATGCCGGCCGGATAAAGCCGGGAATCAAGATAAAATCCTTTTTCTTTATGATGCATCTATTGCAAAGAAAAGGGTTCAATGAGGCAGACCGCATCTATTGGAAGGAAAAGGGCTGGACGGGAAGAAAAAGGCCGTGGAAATAATTCGCCTTGGACGGGAGAAGTTCCCTTGTTTCCTAATGGGTCCCGGAACCTGTTTTGGGATTTATATTGACAAAAAAATATATGTGACTTACACTGATTAAAATAAAATGGAGTAAGAAGTAATATGGGAAGCTTTCCAATGCCGCCAGACGGCGTAAAGAGCCGTTGCATTGGCAAGTGGAGGATCCTTTTTGAGGTTGTCCCATCTTGGTAGAAGCTGGGAACATGGGGAGGAAAATGGGTAAGAAGCAAAGAAGAAGCAAATCGGGCAGAGGGATTCCCTTGCTGTTTTCTATTATATTGGTTTTCTGTATTTTAGGCGCTGTTGTATTCTTGTTGGCGCGGAAAATATCGACGGAAATGTCTTCATCAGCAATTCATAATTTAAATGAAAGCTTGACTTTGATAAGGGGTACGGTAGAGGCGATCCTGACGAAAAAAGCGGAGTTTCAGGATCTGATCGCACGGGAAATCGTGCGTATTGACGACCCGGAGGAATTTGTCCGTTCTTATGACAGGAACCGGGCGATGGTAAAGATTTCCCTGATATCTTCGGGAAAAACGGAAGGGGTTTCTAACACAGGGGAGGTTTTTTCGGAAGAAGGGCTTGATTTTTCTGCCGGAAAGACAGTGGAAGGGTTGCCGGTTTCCGATTCTTATTTAAACGATATGGGTACGTGGGCGTATACCATCAAATGCCCTATTATGAAAAACGGCAGGGAAATTGCCTGGTTATATGCGGAGTATATTTATGATGCGTTTGACGAAGCGCTGCCGGATGGTTTTTATAACGGTAACGCTATGCTCTATATAATGGATGCAAAGAGCGAAAGGCTCGTACTGAAGCCGAAAGGTATGGGGGAGAGGAATGCGGGGCATTTGAATCTGGAGGATTTTTACAGGGCCAATAATATTCTGGAAAAAGGACTTCAGGCAGAGGTGGAACAATATATAAAAGATGGAAAAAATATTATGTTTTACCATGATATTCAGGGGGAGAATTCCCTGATTTATATGTGGTCGGTCAATAATGGGGCTCTTTATTTGATCGGTTATGTACCTATCGATGCCATCCAACAGGAAGGGAAAGCGGTAAACCAGAATATCCTGATCGTTGTCCTGGTTATGTTGATCGCATTTTTCTTATGCTGCGTTTTGTACTTTTTTAACCAAAGACAGCAGGACAGGATCAGGGAAGAACAGGAAAGGGAAAGGGAGATGCATAATAAGCAGTTGGCGGAGGCCTTACAGGCCGCGCAGATTGCGAGCAATTCAAAGACTATGTTTCTCTCTAATATGTCCCATGATATCCGTACGCCGATGAATGCGATTCTTGGCTTTACCACATTATTGAACAAGGATGCGGATAATCCTGTCAAAGTAAGGGAATACACAAAAAAAATTACGGCCTCCGGCCAGCATCTGCTGGGGCTGATCAATGATGTGCTGGACGTTTCCAAAATTGAGAGCGGGAAAGTAGTATTGACCATAGGGGAATTTACTTTGAACGATTTGGTTTCTTCCGTGGACACCATTATACGTCCAATGGCGGGTGCAAAGGAACAGAAGTTCCATGTGACGGTAACAGGGATTAAGCATGAATATCTGGCGGGGGATGAGACGAGGCTTAACCAGATCCTGATCAACCTTCTTTCCAATGCGGTTAAATATACGCAAAAAGGAGGAAATATCTGGTTCCGGATCATTGGGCTGGATCAGCGTTCCAGCCAGTATGAGCATATCCGGATCGAAGTGGAAGACGACGGGTATGGAATGACGCCGGAATACTTGGAGACGATATTTGACGCTTTTACGAGAGCGGAAAACAGTACTACCAACAAGGTGCAGGGAACCGGCCTTGGCATGGCAATCACCAAGAATATTGTGGAGCTGATGGGCGGGACGATCGAAGTTTCCAGTCAAGTGGATAAAGGCAGCTTATTCAGGGTGGAGCTGGAGCTTCGGATACCCGATGAGCAGATGGATAAGCAGTTCTGGGAGAAAAACGGGATATCCCATGTCCTGGCGGTGGATGATGAGGAGGATATCTGTAGTGGAATCCGGTTATTAATGAAGGATACCGGGGTTTTGATGGATGAAGCCTACAATGGGAAAGATGCAGTCCGGCTGGCAATGGACGCCTATGGCGCGGGGAACGGTTATGATGTAATATTAATGGATTGGAAAATGCCGGGTATGGATGGCCTTGAGACGGCAAAAAGGATCCGGGAAGCGATATCCGGACCGGTTAAGATCCTCTTTTTGACTTCGTATGATGGGGAAGACTTGCAAGAAGAGGTTCACCATATGGAAAATACGGGGATTCTTGCAAAGCCGTTTTTTGTTACTGCCTTTAAAGAAAAGATTATGGAAATGAGGATGGAATCGGAAGGAAAAGGGCAGGAGGCGGAAGCCGGGAAGTGCAGCAGCTTGGAAGGCCTGCGTTTATTAGCGGCAGAGGATAATGAAATCAATGCGGAAATCCTGCTGGAACTTCTGGATATGGAAGGAGCGGCCTGTGAGATTGTAGGGAATGGGCAGATGGCGGTGGAACGCTTTGCCAATGCGGCAGAAGGGGAGTTTGATGCGATTTTGATGGATGTCCAGATGCCGGTGATGAACGGTTATGAGGCGACAAAAGCGATACGGGCGTTAAACCGTAGGGATGCAAGGGAAATACCTGTCATTGCCATGACGGCAAATGCCTTTGCAGAGGATGTAAAGGAAGCTTTGGATGCAGGTATGAATGTCCATATCGCCAAGCCGATCGATATGGAATTGCTGAAAAAGACAATCAACCAATATGTGATAAGAAAGGAATGATAAGGAATGAAAGCATTGATGGGGGAAGATGGAAAAAGACGGCTGTCGGTTTGTCTGGCGGCAGCAGCGGTATTGGCAATGACGGCCTGCGGGGCAAAAGCAGGAGAGGGCAATCTGATTGTGCAGGAAGAAAGCGGAGGGAAAGTGGTCAATTTTTTTGGCCCAATGGAAAAATCAAACCCGGATGCCGATAATGTTTCCAGGACGGCGTTTGACATGACGGTAAGTATGGCGGAGGAGCAGTTGGGGCTGACCGTTGAATACCGGACATATACGGCGGAGAATTATCAGGAGAAAACATACGATGACGTAACGCTCGACAGGGTACGGAATAATATGGATGACCTGTATCTGCTTAACCCGGATACGATCCAAATATTGGGCGAGGAAGGAAAGCTGATGGACTTATCAGGGCTGGAAAATGCAGAAAACTTAAGGGAAGTTGTAAAAACTGCGAATACGGTAGATGGGAAGCTGGTGGCCGCCCCGCAGGAGGTGGTAGTTTACGGCCTGTTTGTGAATAAGGATATGTTTGATGAATATGGCTTGCAGTTGCCGGAAACACCGGAAGATTTGATGGAATGCTGTAAAACATTCAAGGAAAATGGGGTTGAGACCCCGATCGGGGCCAACCGCTGGTGGCTGGAAAATTTGGTTTTTGCGCAGGCTTATGCGGATTTGTACAATGGGGAAAATACAGAGGAGGAAATCGATGCATTGAATCGCGGGGAAAGAAAATATAGCGATTACATGCGTCCGGGTTTTGAATATTTACAGGAATTGATCGATAAGGGATATATAGATGCAAAGACGGCTTATACCTATGAGGCGATCGAGGGGGAAGGGCCGGATTTCCTGGCGCAGAAGACTCCTATCGTTATGGCTTATTGGGGGGCTGCCAATACCCCGACCGCATATGGGGAACCGGATTTTGAACTGCAGGTGATCGGATTTCCCAGCAGCAGAGGGCAGATGCCGGTTGTATCTATGACGGGTTTTGGCGTCGGTACGGATGCGGAGCATTTGGAGGATACGATGAATGTCCTGAATATTATTCTTTCCGATGAGGCTCTTCAATTGTATACGGAAACAAATAAAGTGATTTCCCCGTCTGAAAATGTGGAGGTGGACTGCATTCCCGCATTAAAGCCGCTGAACGATAAGGTGGAAGATAATGTTTATGTGCTTGGTTCCAATGCAAATATGAAGGTGGAACAGTGGGGGAACACCTGTCTGATCGTGCGTGATCTCCTAAACGGCGCTACGGTGGATGAATGTATGGCGGAATTTGACAGGCTGCAGGAGGAAGCGTTGGGGAGATGATATATGAAGTGAGTGACCCTTAAAATGCTGCCGATCTTTTTTGCGGCTGGGAAGAAACGATGATATGGTCCTGCCTGCAAGGGATTATGGGAAAAATTTATGGCGATGACAGGATCTGTCCGGATGCGGCTATGGCGGTTCTTGGCGATTTTGCGTTTTTCTCGGGAAAGCCGGCAAAAGAGCTTGTTATGTATAAACCGGGCTGGTGCAGGGATCTTGTATCTTTGTATGAAAGCTATGGGCAATACCGCCAGCTTGGCATAGGTATGGTTGTCTTAAAAGATGGGGAAATCGTGTCGGGCGCTTCTTCTTATCCCGGTACCGGAGTGGGATTGAAATACAAGTGGATACGAGGGAAGAGAGATCCGGGGGTATTAAAAATAGAGGGGAAAATATTGCTAAAAGTATTGCGTTTGCATAATAGCTGTATTATACTGGAAATAGGATATAAGTGAGAGGGTTTATGCAGGAAAGGAGAGATTATGAGGATATCAGCGGTTAATAGTTCCAATTCCATTTATGGTAAGATAGCCAGCGGGAGAAGAATCCAGACTGCAGCAGACGATGCGGCGGGACTTTCCATTGTAAATAAGATGAAGAGGCAAAGCAACGGGTTAGATGCGGCGGCGTCCAATATTATGGATGGCATCGGCGTTGCAAACATTAAGGACGGTGCACTTAACTCCATGCAGGACTCGCTGCATCGGATTTATGAATTGAGCGTTAAAGCATCCAATAGCCTGTATGGCGATGCTGAAAAGCAGATGATTCAGGATGAAGTCGATCATCTTTTACAGGATATTGAAAGTACGGCGGTAGGGACGCGTTATAATGAAATGAAACTGATGGACGGCAGCATGGCGGATATGCATATCGCATCCAATGCCGACGGGTCAGGCATGAAGATCCAAATGGAGAATGTGACATTAAAGTCATTAGGGATCGAAGGCTATAATGTGACAGGGAAATTTGATCTTAGCCAGTTGGAAGCGGCTATGGATAAGATCAGTGCGGCCAGAAGCGCTACCGGGGCAAGGACGAATGCCATGGAGTATGCTTATAACTCCAATACAAGGACTTCTTTGGAGACTGTTGGGGCAAGAAGCCGTATTGAGGATTTGGATATTCCAAAAGCGGTTTCGGAACAGAAGAGGAATAAACTTCTGGAAGATTACCGTATGATGGTAATGCGTAAGAAGATGCAGAATGATTCTTTTGTAACAAGGTTGTTTGGTATGTAATAAATAGATCAAGATAGAATGCCCTAAGCGGCTTTCCATGGCAGTGTTTGTTCTGCTATGGGAACGGTGCTTAGGGCATTTTTTCTATCATAGGAAATTACAGAGCAATCTCCTATGATGATCCGGTCATCAAAAGGCCCATCCGGCGGCCCCGTCCGGCAGATGGCACAAAAGATTTGTGCGC